>JANNJI010000243.1:0-5072 GCA_031405795.1 Gammaproteobacteria bacterium | reverse complement strand
CGTTGTCATGACTTCAATGTGAGCGGCTGGCTGTCACTCATTATGCTTATCCCGCTAGGATCTCTCGTATTTATGTTTGTCCCGGGCACCAAAGGCACAAATAACTATGGCCCGCCGCCGCCGCCAAATTCTGCTGGTGTCCTGGTTCTGTTCTGGTTGTTTATTGCTGGGATGCTTATTCTGCCAATTATGGCCGCTATCTCAATACCTGCATATATGCAATACATGGAACAAGCGCAATCCCAACAAGATCACCCCCCCGAAGATATCCAACAACAACTGCAACAGTTGCAAGAGGAAATGCAACGTCAGGAGCAACAAGGTGGCGAAGCACAACCGATGCCGCCGCCATCACAACAATAAAGATTCAGATTCGGAGCACACTGTATCAGCGGTGCAAATAATGAAAATTATTTGCCCGCTGTATCCATGCCATCATCGCCGACATATTGTGATTAATGCCTGATGCTCGACAGCTACCGTGAGATTGAAACACCCGAAGGCGTGGAACTGTTGCTGCGCCCCGCAGGCCCTGCGCCGCGCGCCCTGGCATGGCTTGCCGATATTTTTATCCGCGCGATTGTTTACACTATTTTAGGTACGTTCCTTTCTTTTTTTGGCCGGTTTGGTACCGGCCTGATTTTGATCACGATATTTCTGCTGGAATGGTTTTATCCGGTGTTGTTTGAAATTTATTGGCACGGCGAAACACCGGGTAAACGCTGGCTGGGCCTGCGTGTATTAAATGACAATGGCACACCCGTCAGTTGGGGGCCATCGTTGATCCGCAATTTATTGCGCGCAGTGGATTTCCTGCCGTTATTTTATGGCTTTGGCCTTGTCAGCATGTTCATGAACCGTGACTTCAAACGTTTAGGTGATTTGGCGGCGGGCACGGTCGTTACCTACAAAGATAATCTCATGCACACTACGCAGGTACCGCAGACCAGCGCCAGTACGCCACCACTGGCATTAAAACTGGAAGAACAACGCGCTATTATTAATTTCGCCGAACGCTCACAGCGACTAACCGACATGCGTGCCGCCGAATTGGCCGATATCCTGGCGCCGGTCACTGGCGCACGGGGATTTGCCAGTATTCAACGTCTGTATCAAATGGCCAATTGGTTTCTAGGGAAACGATGAATCAGCAGGACTTCGAACAGCGCAACGAGCCCGCCTGGAAAGAATTGGATAATACCATCACGGCCTTGGGTAAAAAAATCACGCCCGACACCGTCACCCGGAGCGCGACGTTTCCACAGTTATATCGCCAAATCTGTCACGACCTGGCAATCGCACGCGAGCGCCAGTACACCACGCACATGATTGACCGACTCAACCTGCTGATGATGCGCGGCCACCAATATCTCTACAGCGCGCGTGCCGGTAACATCACGCACATTTTTCGATTTATCGGCGGCGGTTTTCCCGCCCTGATTCGCCGCGAATGGCGTTACTTCTGGCTGGCCTGCGCCTTGTTTTTTCTGCCGGGGATCATTATGGGTGTCGCGGTGTACTACTGGCCACAAATGATTTACACCTTGATGGATTCCAATACGGTGATGCAAATGGATTGGATGTATAGTCCCGAGGCACCTCATGTTGGCCGCGAACGTGGCGCTGACGATGACGTGCAGATGTTCGGCCATTACATTCGAAACAACATCAGTATTGGATTTCAGACCTTTGCCAGTGGTATTTTTTTTGGTCTTGGCAGTATATTTTTTCTACTGTTCAATGGCCTGTTTATCGGCGCGGTCGCCGGTTATCTGACCCAACGCGGTTATATCGATACCTTCTGGTCCTTTGTGATCGGCCATGGCGCATTTGAATTAACCGCCATCGTCTTTGCGGGTATGGCCGGATTAAAATTGGGTTTTGCCTTGTTGGCACCGGGCAGGAAAACCCGCTCACGCGCCTTGGTTGATGCTGCGCGTATCAGTATCAAGATCGTTTACGGCGTGATCGGTATGCTGGTGATTGCCGCCTTCATTGAGGCATTCTGGTCGTCGATCAAACTCATCAGCCCCGACATCAAATATGCGGTGGGCGCGGCTTTGTGGGGCTTGGTGATCGTGTATTTTCTGTTTTTTGGACGCCGCCAACATGCAGATTAACAAGGTCACCATTGCGATTCGCCCGCGTGAAAACTGGGAGACCGTGGATCTGGGACTGCGTATGGTGCAACACTGGTGGCGGGCGATCTACGCACCGTGGCTCATCGTCACCACCTGTATCGCCGCCGCCTTATTTTTTCTCTGCTGGCAATTTGATATGTTATGGTTGTACGTCGTGTTGTTCTGGTGGTTTAAGCCACTATATGGCCGTATCCCGCTGTATGTGCTATCGCGTACGGTCTTTGGCGAACAATTAACAACGATCCAGACCCTGCAAGCCGTGCCGCGTTTATTTATGATCTCACCCTTGTGGCATTTATTGCTGTTTCGTTTTAGCTGGATGCGATGCGTAGACTTACCCATCGTCATCCTGGAAGGTTTAAAAGACACCGAGCGGCGTGAACGCCTGCGTCTGTTGCGCCGCACCACAGCAGGTACTACAGCTTTAGTCACCGGCTTAGGATTATTATTGCAGTTGCACTTACATTTTTCCATCTTGTTATTGATCGTGATTTTTATTCCGGAAAATATCCATGTGCAATGGAACCATATACTCTTCCCCTTTGAGGAGACCATTCCTGTTGCCTTTAAATTGATAGCGACAGGTGTCTTCACCTTATCAATTATATTGCTAGAACCTTTTTATATCGCTGCCGGTTTTTCCCTGTATCTCAACCGCCGCACCCTGCTTGAGGGTTGGGACATTGAGCTGGCCTTTCACCGCATGATCACACGTCTACAGCTGAATGGAATGGTTAATAAGGTAGCCAGTCTGCTGATATGTGTTGTATTGGCTCTGTATTTTACCCTGCTGGCACCTGTACCAGCCTATGCAGCAAGCACAGCGCCCACTGCCACTGAAGCAAAAAATCACATTGAATCCATTCTGCAGACCGAGGAATTCAATCGAAAAAAAACCATCGAATTTTACAAATACAAACACGAGCAGGAAGAAAAAGCTGAGAAAAAAGGCAATGACAATGCGTTGATGAAACTGTTGCGGGCGGTTGGGCAGTTTATTGCCATCATTTTTAAATCTGTGCTCTGGATCCTGCTGTTTGTAGCCATTATCTGGCTTGCGATAAATCACGAACGCTGGCTCAACTGGATACGCGGTATCAAACCGGCGCCCAGATTTATCCCGCCCAAACAATTATTCGGCCTGGATTTACGTCCGGAGTCGCTGCCGGACAATATTGGCGCCTACGCCTTAAAACTGTTGCGTGAAGGCAAGTTGCGTGAGGCATTGAGTATTCTGTATCGCGGGGCCTTATCGCGACTTGCCACCCGTGATGCCATACAACTGAAAGAAAGTTTTACCGAAGGGGATTGCCTGCGCGAAGTCAAACGCATCGTCAACCGCAATAAGAGTAATTATTTTTCCAATCTTACCCACGCCTGGCAAATGATTGCCTACGCCAACCGTTCACCCGCCGCTACCGACATCGAGAAATTATGCAGCGAATTCGCTGTGCATTTTGAGGTGGTGGAATGAAACGCATCGCCTGGGCACTGATTATTCTTGCCGTGATCGCTGCAGGCAGTGGCCTTGCTTACTGGTTTTTCACGAATTATGAGAAAGTAAAAAAAGACATCGACATCGGCTTTAATGGTGAAGCACGGCGTAATCATTTGCTCGCGGCGCAACGTTTCTTTGAGTCCTACGACGTTGTCGTTAACAGTACTGAAGGTGTCCTGCAACTTCCCGACACGGCAACCACGATAATCCTGCCTACTGAGCGCCTGCAGGTTGGTGTCGATGAATCCAATCGTTATCTGCACTGGGTGGAAAATGGCGGACACCTCGTTGTTGCTGCAACACATGGCTATTCCCATGAAGAAGCGCGGCAAGACCCGCTGTTGGAGTTACTTGGAATCAAAACAGTGGTCACCACTGATGAACAAGGTGACAACGAAGAAGATATACCAGTTGAAGATGAAGAAGATATCGGCTGGGAAAGTGCGCATAGCCGTTGCAGCGATACTATCGTCGATGTCGATTGGCCCGGTCTGCATGAGTTTCTTGTTGTTAACATGAATGATCGCGCCCGCTTACAGCTGCAAAAAACCAACTACCGTACGACGCTGCAACTAATCGATGAACATGGCGTCTATTTGTTGCGCCTCAAAGTTGGCAAGGGTTATTTTACCGTGTTATATACCGCTGGCTTTATGAGTAACGCTTTTATCGGAGAATACGACCATGCCGCCTTTTTGTGGCATGTTGCCCAGGTTGGTGATAACCGTCCTATCTTGCTTGTGTATAGCGATGCGATGCCGTCCTTGTGGGCCTGGTTGGTACAGTATGCATGGACAGCATTGCTCAGCTTTACCTTGTTTCTGGCGATCTGGTTATGGTACGCAAGCCGGCGTTTTGGTCCCTTGTTACCGCCGCTGGCGATGGCACGTCGCCGTCTGCTGGAACACATTGAGGCCGCAGGTCGTTTCTTATGGAAACGCGGCCAGAGTCAGCGTCTGCATAAAGGCGTGCACCATGCATTAATGCGTGCGGTGGAATTACGCCATCCGGTCTGGTTGAGTTTGTCGGTCAATAAATTACACCAGCGTCTCGCCGAAACCTCCGGTTTGCCCATCAAACAAATTGAGCAGGCCTTGGTCTATCAGGCACGTAACGAACACGAATTTACCAAAACAATCCAAACCCTTGAGCACATAAGGAAGTCGCTATGAACGAACCTCTGCAACCCACCACACCACAAGATAAATTAGCCCAAGCCTCGGCCATCGCCAATCGGATGAAACAGGAAATTGCCAAGGCCTTTGTTGGCCAGGAGGACGTCGTCGAGCAGATTTTGCTGGCGCTGTTTTCCGCCGGTCATGTCTTAATAGAAGGTGTGCCGGGTTTGGGCAAAACCTTGCTGGTACGCGCTCTCGCCAAAACTTTTGATGGTACTTTCACGCGCATACAATTTACCCCCGACCTGATGCCGT
>JANNJI010000242.1:0-2232 GCA_031405795.1 Gammaproteobacteria bacterium | reverse complement strand
GGCGTTAATTGATTATGTGCAGGCGCTACTGCAGTTTTCCCGGCAGTCCGGCCATTTTGTCTGTGGCTTGTCGCCACGCGCAGGGCTGGCGCTGTTACATGCCAGCAAGGCGTGGGCCTTAATCCAGCAGCGTGACTTTGTGATACCCGAAGATGTCCAGGCGGTATTGGCCACGGTAACGAATCATCGGTTGGTGAATATCGATCAGGATGCGTTGCAAAGTCCTTCAGACAAATTATTAACCGTCGCCATTCCTTAATTAGCTCTCAGGAATGAAGCATTCACCCGCCCGTGTTTACCACATCGACAGCCAGACGATCTAATTTCAGACGCTTCTTCGTTGGTGAAGGGCCGCAGCCGCCGCCGTATTATTTGCATAATCGGCGCGTGTATATTTTGCCGACCAAACAGGGGCTGGTGTTTGCGCTGTTATTGTTCGCGATGCTGCTGGGTTCGATCAACTATAACAATAATCTCGGCTATATTCTGACGTTCCTGCTCGCCAGCTTGACCGTCGTTACCATTCTCATGACGTACCGTAATTTGATCTTTCTGCGCATCGGACCGGCGTTGTCGACACCGGTCTTCGCCGGTAAACCTGCGCTTATCCCTGTGCTGATCGACAACCAGCAGTATTCAACCCGCGTTGCGATCGAATATCACTTGCCAAAAACCCAGCCGGTGATTGGCGATATGACCGCGAATGCGGATACCACGATTCATCTGCCGATAACGTTTGCACATCGAGGTATGCAACCGCTGCCCCGATTTATCCTTGCCACCACTTTTCCGCTGGGTTTTTTTCGTGCCTGGTCGCATGTGGAGTTGCAGCAATCTGTGCTGGTGTATCCGCAACCCGGCAACGATAAAGCGCTACCGCAATTGTCAGAAGGGGGTAAGGTAGGAGAACAGCATCAGGGTAGGGGCGATGATGAATTCGAAGGGCTGCGGAATTATCAGGTTGGTGATTCATTTTATCGGGTCCATTGGAAATCCGCGGCGCGACATCATGTGTTGCAAACCAAGCACTATATCGGTAGCGCCAACAGTGAAGTGTGGATTAACTGGGCGGATTCTCGCTTCACGGATATCGAAAAGCGGATCTCGCAATTAACCCAATGGGTTTTGTTGGCGGCAAACTCAGGTGTTCCCTATGGCTTGCGGATACCCGGTGTGGAATATGCCTTGTCGAGCGGATTACCCCATCGAAATAATTGTTTGAAAGCATTAGCACTGTATGGTGCCAGCGATGTTTAAACGTGCCAAGCGCGCTGCGCCGCTGCCATTCCAGACCAGCCGCACCGGCATGATTTATCTGTTGGCAGGACTGGTTGTCGTATTACTGCCGCATCTTGATCATCTACCACTGTGGTCGAGCTTAACCTGTTTCTCTCTGGTGCTGTGGCGACTGTTAGTCGACATGCAGCGTCTGCCACGGCCTAAGAAGATCATTATTTTCCTGATGTTCGTGCTGATCACGCTCGGTGTGATAGCCAGTTATTTTACCCTTGTCGGGCGCGAAGCCGGAGCCGCATTATTGCTGACCTTGGTCTGTTTGAAATTGTTCGAGATAAAATCGTTGCGCGACATATCGCTGATTGTACAACTTGCCTTCTTCGCCATCGTCGTCACCTTTTTATTCAGTCAGTCCATTTTTGTCGCGCTGACGATGCTGGTTGCCGTGGGTTTATTGCTCACCGCGTTAATCAGTTTTCAGCATGCAAAATCCGGCCAGCATCGTCATGCGTTTTCAGAAAAAGACCATCTGCGGCTTGCTATCAAAATGCTGCTGTATGCCATTCCCTTGGCCATCGTGATTTTTATTTTGTTCCCCCGCACCAGCACGCCGCTGTGGGGATTACCGCATGACGCCTTTGCGGCCAAAACCGGTCTGTCGGATGAAATGTCACTGGGTAATATCAGCAACCTCATAGATTCTCAGGCGGTTGCGTTTCGGGTGGAATTTCAATCCCGCATTCCGCAACCCGCAAAGACCTATTGGCGCGGCCCCGTGTTATGGGCATTTGATGGGCACACCTGGTCAGCGCCGTTGTCGCAACGTCAGGTTATGAAAAAAATAAACCTGGAAAATCCCACTAATCCTATTGCGTACACCCTTACCCTGGAGCCGCATAACAATATCTGGCTGTTTGCACTGGATCAACCCGCGACGATTCCGGATATCGCCGTGCTGTCTACCGAAATGCAATTGGTGGCGCGCAAACCGGTTAA
>JANNJI010000241.1:0-1914 GCA_031405795.1 Gammaproteobacteria bacterium | reverse complement strand
CCGCGATCGACCCACAGCCGTGGCTCGATGGCGCTGCTCATCTGGGCGGAACCGGTCAAATAACCCTTTGCCCAGATCGGTGCTCAAGCCCATTCCCGAATACACGGAATTGAATATCACCGTTTGTACCAGAATGCCCGGCAGGAAGATCTGCATGTACTGATCCGTGGAACCGGCCAGTGCGCCACCGAACACGAAGGTGAACAATAAGGTGAACATGATCGGCGTCATGACCAGATCGAATAATTGTTCCGGGACGTGCTTGAACTTGAGTATGGCGCGCCAACCGAACGCGAGCGCGTTGGAAAGCGCACCTGGTTCGGCCGGACGCTCCACGTGCAGGACAGCAAGGCGGATATCGGATTTCATTGCGCTTCTCCCGTAGTGGATCTGCTCTCGGCGCCGTGGCCGGTTAATGCAAAAAAGACTTCATCCAGACTCGGCGTGGCCATCGAAAAGCCTTCGATGGAAATGTCGGCCGCCATTAACACCGCCAGCGCTGCGTTGGCCGCGTGTGGCGAGTTCGCCTTGATGGACAGCACGGCACCTGCTGCATTGCGTTGCGCCTCGCCACCTAAATGTTGTTCCAGCAGCTGCGCGGCGGCGCCGATCTGTGTTGGATCCGCGAGCGTTACATGCAGGAATCCCGAACCGGTTGCGGCTTTCAGTTCGCGGCTCGTTCCTTCAGCGATCTTCTTGCCGTGATCGATCACGGCGATGCGCGCTGCCAACTGATCCGCTTCTTCCAGATACTGTGTCGTCAGAAGAATGGTCACGCCTTGCGCTGACAGCTCGCGGATCATTCGCCACACGCTCTTGCGCGCATTCGGGTCGAGGCCGGTGGTCGGCTCGTCGAGAAACAGGATCGATGGTGTGACAACCAGCGACGCTGCGATGTCGAGCTTGCGGCGCATACCACCCGAGTAATCCTTCACCTGGCGACGCGCCGCGTCGCTGAGTTCGAAAGCATCGAGTAACTGGTCGGCGCGTACGCCCGCACGATCCCGGAAACCCCACAGCTTGGCGAGCAACATCAGATTCTCGCGTCCGGTCAAGTCTTCGTCGAGCGACGCGAACTGTCCGGTCATGGCGATGGATTTGCGTACCTCGTGCGCGGCAGACCGAAGATCATGGCCCATCAGTTGTGCCGAGCCGGCGTCTGGCTTCAACAAGGTCGCAAGCATGCGCAGCAAGGTCGTCTTGCCCGCGCCGTTGGGGCCGAGGATGCCGTAAATTGTGCCACGCGGCACGTCGAGATCGATGCCGTCGACCGCACGCAACGCGCCGAACGTCTTGACGAGGCCACGCGCCACGATGGCGGGTAGTGCTGTGTCCGAAAATAACATGAGTATGATCCCTGCTGGCTGTTGGCGCACAGTATAAAGATATTCGAAACTCTGTGCCAAAGCTGAATCAGGTGCGGTGCCGACACGCTTGGTGCGATGCTGGTTATCGGCTGGTTCTTTGGGAAGTGTGGCTGGGTTTTTTTACTGCTGCAGCCGTATAATGTCTGATATGCCGAGCCTTACCTCTCAGCCTCAAATGGCAATTCGAGTTCTTATTGTGGAAGATCAGCCCGAGACACTGGCGGGATTCGCTGCGGTTATCGAGGCGGATTTGCATACCGCGCTGATCGGCGCCGCCGCCACCGGGCGAGATGCGATTGAACTTTTGGAACGGGATTGTCCGGATGTGTTACTCGTCGATCTAGGTCTCCCCGACATATCCGGCCTGGAAGTGATCCGGCACGCTGCCCGTATTTGTCCGACAACGGACGTCATGGTGATCACGACGTTTGGCGACGAAGACAGTGTGCTTTCGGCAATCGAGGCGGGCGCAACCGGCTATCTCCTTAAAGATTCATCGGACCGTGAATTAATCAGTCATATTCTCGACCTCCGTGCGGGAGGATCT
>JANNJI010000240.1:0-5328 GCA_031405795.1 Gammaproteobacteria bacterium | reverse complement strand
TGCTAGCTATTAACTAGGCTGCTGTCACCGAACATCACCTTCTACAATTGAAATCTGCTTCGACCATTTCCAAGATGGCCTTTTTGATCTCTCGGTCACCTTTGGTTATTACCAACTTAGTTGTCGCCCAATCTCATTTTTATATATCAATGGCGAGTTATTTGCTATAACAATACCCAAGAGGCATCATTCAATCTACCACACTGAGATCATGATGAGCAACGACCAGTACACCCCCATCAACTGTGACAGACACAGCCAATATGAATTGGCGATCATGCATCGCACGCCATTACAACTTGCATGGCGTGATGCTACCGGCCTGGATCATGTTTGCACCGTGTTGCCGACTGATCTGAAGACTGAACATGGCGAAGAGTTTTTGCTGGCGCAGGACCATACCGGTCAGGCCATTCGCATTCGCCTGGATAGGATCATGACGGCACAGCCGCTCAACCATGAATAGATCCCGTGCGTTGCTTACCGTATCATCGCTGATGTTGTTTCTCAGCATCGTCATTGCCTGTACCCGGCAACCTGTGGTCGAGGCAATACCAGAGGGCAAGGCACCTTTCACGGTTATCGAACAGGGAGGCCACAGTGGCCTGACCTTGGCAAAACAATTGATCATTACCGACACACCCGCATGGGAATCACTCTACGCCATCCACAAACCCGCTGAGCGTTCACGCCCACCGGCGATTAATTTTAATAACGAGGTGGTGATCGCGATCTTTATCGGCGAACACTACACCGGTGGTTATGCCGTGACGATTTCCTCGCTGGAACGTCAGCCGGATAAGTTACTCGTGCATTTTTTCATTACCACACCCAAGCCTGGGCAGATCACCAGCATGGCGCTGACCCAACCATTTACCATAATCAAAACAGCGCAGGTTCAGCTGCCTATTGTTTTTGTACAACACGCCGCGCCCACCCCGTGATGATGTCTTTGTTTGTCCCTGATAGTTAACTTCATGCGTATCGGCATTGATCTGGGTGGCAGCAAAATTGAAATTATCGCGCTCGATGATCTCGGCCGTGAACTGTATCGTCAACGCACCGCCACACCACAACATGACTATCACGCCATCCTGCACACCATCACGCAATTAGTAACACGCGCCGAACAACACTGCCAACAATCCGCCAGCGTTGGCATCGGCATACCCGGCGCGATCTCCCCGGCGACCCAACGCGTAAAAAACGCCAACACCACCTGCCTGATCGGCAAACCCTTGCAACAGGATCTCGAACAGCAATTGCAGCGACCCGTACATATTGCCAATGATGCAAATTGTTTTGCGGTATCCGAGGCCACCGATGGCGCAGGCCAATCGGCAAACGTTGTCTTTGGTGTGATCATCGGCACGGGCACCGGCGCGGGGATTGTGATCGACAAACAACTGTTACACGGCGCAAATGCGATTGCCGGTGAGTGGGGACACAATCCGCTGCCCTGGCCGTGTACCGATGAATTACCCGGCCCTGCCTGTTACTGCGGCAAACTCGGCTGTATCGAAACATTTTTGTCCGGCCCCGGTTTCACTGCTGATCATCAACAACATCGTGGTCAGGGCAACAATCCAAAAGAGATTTTGGCCCTCGCCAACAGCGGTGATGTCATCGCCGAGGCGTCGCTGCAACGTTATGAAGATCGGCTGGCACGCGCCTTGGCGGGCGTGATCAATATCCTGGATCCGGATGTGATCATCCTCGGCGGCGGCATGGGCAACATGCAGCGTCTTTATCAGAATGTGCCAAAGCAATGGGGCCGCTATGTTTTTTCGGATCAGATCGTCACGCAGTTATTACCGCCGGTTCACGGTGATGCCAGTGGTGTGCGTGGCGCCGCCTGGTTGTGGCCGAAATAAAACTACCGCCGATTCCAAACGACATCAAAACCTGATATTGTCGCGCATTCTTTTCTATCCAGCATATACATGTCATTATTTACTCTCATCGACATCCGTCATTCGGTAACACCCGCTTCTTTCGAACGCGGTCAGGCCTATGCACGTTCGGGACGCGTACAGTCAATTGAAATCAGCCACGATGGACAAGTCATTAGCGGTCAGGTCAAGGGCACGAAGTCGCGTCCCTATAAAGTGCAAGCACGGCTACTGCCGCGCGGGAAGAAAGGTGTACCCTTTTATGGTAGCTGTAGTTGTCCGATGCAATTTAATTGTAAACACGTAGCAGCCTTGCTCATCCAAGCACTGGAAGAATCACCAGAAACACTGCCCTCACCCCTCCCGAAGATATCGGTACAAACCAATCCGCTGAACGATCTCGTACTACGCAACTGGCTCTCACAAATAAATGACCTTGCCCATCCTGGCACCAACAAACAACGTCCTGTCGCCCCTGTCAACGAATGTCTGGTATATCTTCTGCAATCAGAAACACGTTACCGCCAGCCGAGTTTACGTGTACACGTAGGTGTCGTGCGCCGCTTGAAGACAGGTGGTTATGGTAAGCAACGGCATTTCGCTGATACACCGGGCGCAAAATATATTACAGATGCCGACCGACCATTATTAGCATGGCTGCGTTCACTGAGCCCGATGCCCAATCAGGATCGTGAACTAAAAGGCACCAAAGGTGCGCGACTATTACCTGACATGATCGCCACCGGACGTTGCCATTGGCAAGATTCTACCGGCCCCGCGCTGACCCTGGGCGAAGTGCGCGAAGCACAATTGAGTTGGACCATGCAAGACGACGGCACGCAAAAACTCTTGTGCCAGGGCACAGGGATTGATGCCGTGCTACCCGTTGAGCCGCCCTGGTATGTGGACTTCACCCATCAGCAATGCGGCCCACTGGAAACACACCTTCCCGCCGCGCTTGCTGCGGCCTTAGTCAATGCACCCGCCATCAGTATCGAACAGGCACAAACCGTCACCAAAAAACTTAGCGAGCACTCCACCTTGCACCACTTACCCTTACCACGCACCTTCTCTAATATAAGTGAACAACGGGTTGCAGCCATTCCCTGTTTGCATTTATTTATGCACACCCTGGAGGTGCAGCGCGAATTCCGTTGGGAATTCGATGCCAGCCAGGTTGAGCTTGAACTGGTGCGACTGAGTTTTGATTACGATGGTTTGATCGTTGGGCTTAATGATCCACGGCCCGTGCTGACTCGCATCCAGGGCGACAACATGGTGCGCATCACTCGAGATTTCAAAGCCGAGCAACGTGCATTACGCGAATTGGATAACTGGGGGTGGGCACCGATTGAAATGGAAGGCGCGTTTGTGGTGCCCGAAGAAAATTCCGCTGACATGGCAATGGCCGATCAGGACCCGCTGCAACTGATGAACTTCAGTCTGATTGCGCTGCCGGAACTGACGGTGGCTGGCTGGCGCATCACTGTTGCTGAAGATTATTCTTATCGCACGCCGCAACAGGTCAATGATTGGTATGTTAACGTCGAAGACCAGCCGCAACAAGACTGGTTTGATTTGCAGGTGGGCGTGAATGTAGACGGTGAGAACGTCAATCTATTACCGATCCTGATCGAGCTGCTGAGCAACCGCAAGCTTGATGTGAATAGGTTAAATGATCCAAAGGAAAAAAATCCCCTGGTGATTCATCTGGCCGATGGTCGCCTGCTGACGCTGCCGGTTGAGCGCATACGCAGCATCGTCAACACCTTGGTCGAACTCTATGATAGCCAACCGCAAAGCGACGGCCAGCTGCGCCTGAACACCTTGCACGCCGCGCAATTAAGTGAATTGGAAACCACGATGGGTGCGCAAACACAATGGCACGGTGGCGAACA
Organism: Gammaproteobacteria bacterium; assembly: GCA_031405795.1. Taxonomy (GTDB): domain Bacteria; phylum Pseudomonadota; class Gammaproteobacteria; order UBA6429; family Thiohalophilaceae; genus JACQBC01. Next base: position 1,538 of record JANNJI010000240.1, on the reverse strand, counting down.
ATTGCGGCAACTGGGTAAACGCTTGCAGAATTTTTCTGGCATTCAAGCGGTAGCATTACCGCCGAATTTTCACGCGCAATTGCGTCCGTATCAGCAGCAAGGCGTCAATTGGCTGCAATTCCTGCGCGAATATTCCCTCGCCGGGATCCTCGCCGATGACATGGGGCTGGGTAAGACCGTGCAAACCCTTGCGCATTTATTGATTGAAAAAGAACAAGGCCGGATGGATCGACCCAGTTTAGTGATCGCGCCCACCAGTTTGATGTTTAACTGGCGCATGGAAGCAGAACGCTTCTCGCCCAGCCTGCGCGTGTTGGTGTTGCATGGCACCGAGCGCAAACAACATTTCGACAACATGAAAGAATACGATGTACTACTGACAACCTACCCACTGCTGCCGCGTGATATGCAAACCTTGTTGGCCCAGGAGTATCATTATTTAATTCTGGATGAGGCGCAAAACATCAAAAATCCCAAGGCGCAGGCCAGCAAGATCGTGCGTCAGCTCACCGCCCGCCATCGCCTTTGTCTCACCGGCACACCGATGGAAAATCATTTGGGTGAGCTCTGGTCGTTGTTTGATTTTCTGATGCCCGCATTATTAGGTGACGAAAAACAATTTCGCCGACTGTTTCGCACGCCGATTGAAAAACACGGCGACCAGCAACGGCAACACAGTTTAAATACCCGCATCGCGCCGTTTTTATTGCGCCGCAGCAAACAAGAGGTGGTAAAAGAGTTGCCACCCAAAACCGAGATCATCCAAAACGTGGAGTTACGCGGCGCACAACGCGACCTCTACGAAAGTATCCGGTTAGCGATGCATGAGAAGGTGCGCAATGCGATCAGCAAACAAGGCATGGCGCGCAGTCATATCATTATCCTGGAGGCCTTACTCAAACTACGTCAGGTTTGCTGCGACCCACGCCTGGTAAAACTGGACAGCGCGAAAAAAGTCAAAGAATCGGCCAAGATGCAATTGCTGATGGACATGTTGCCGGAACAAATTGAAGAAGGCCGACGGATTTTATTGTTCTCGCAATTCACCAGCATGTTGGCCTTGATTGAAGAGGACTTGCGCAAACACAACATCGACTACGTTAAATTAACCGGCGAGACCAAGAACCGCGCCGTACCGATTCAACGTTTTCAAAAAGGTGACGTCCCCTTGTTCCTGATCAGCTTAAAAGCTGGTGGCACCGGTCTGAACCTCACCGCCGCCGACACCGTGATCCACTATGACCCGTGGTGGAACCCGGCGGTGGAGAATCAAGCCACCGACCGCGCCCATCGCATCGGCCAGGATAAATCCGTGTTCGTCTACAAACTCATTACCAGCGGCACCGTCGAAGAAAAAATCCTCGCCTTGCAAGCCCGCAAAAAAGAATTGGCCGACAACTTGTTTAGCGGCGAAGGCAAAGGCGCCAGCGCATTGACCCCGGCGGATCTCAGTGCATTGTTTGAACCGCTTAGGTAAGTGCGCAAACAATCTAAATAACTGTTCCGAATTTCTGTCCCCCTACTTTCACAACGCTGCA
>JANNJI010000239.1:0-2698 GCA_031405795.1 Gammaproteobacteria bacterium | reverse complement strand
ATGGGTAAAAAAAAAATCTCTGAGGAAAATTGAGAATTCTTGGGAGTGCCCATGAGATTTTATAAAAGGATTGAATCAACGGCATCTCATGCGCACAGGGCCCGCACCAGCTCGCCCAGAAATGCACAAACACCCATTTGCCACGTTGCGTAGTCAAGTCAAAGGCCTGACCAATATCATCCTTTAAACGTAATGCGGGCGCGGGACGGGGTGGTGTGACTTTAATAATGCCTTGGGGTAAATTGATCGTATCGTTAGCAAGCAACGGTAAGGGCACGAACATAAATAATAGCAAACACATTACTGCTCGGTAGCATCGGCACCACATGTCACCTCCTCAAACGTAAAATCAATGATCTTGTCTTTGTTGTCGCCCACCGCGAGCTTGCCGCGGATCGTGATGGGTGATGCCGTGTATGGCAATACCACGTTGCCCGCTTCGGCCTCGGTCGGCCGAAAATCCAACCGCTCAGGCAGCAACGTCCAGCGAAACGTCGCCTGATGTCGTGCGTCGATGTGTAATTTTTGCCATTGTGCCTGCCAATAGCGGCGTGGATAGGGCGTTAATGGCCCCTCCTTGGTGGTAAATTGCCACAGGCTCAAGTCATACCAGACAATAGTATTGGTTTTGTTCAGTAAGCCGATATTGATAAAACATTGTTTACGCAACACCTCGATCATCGCCTTGGGAAATCCCCGGCCTTCATAAAAGGCGGCCAATGCGCTGGGTGCCGGCGTGCTGATCCGTAGGCGGAACCAGTCGTTGTCAACTACGAACCGTTCGGCTGACACCGGGGTGCAAACCAACAACGCGGTGAGTAGGCCAAACGTCTTGTTTAACGGAACCATCATTTCTTTATTTTCCCCTCCCACGGGATCACCTCTTTATCTCGCCAAGCAGCATCTAAAAAGTAAATATTTTTATAGCCGAGTCCATAAATCTGCGGTGCAATTGTATGGGTTAACGGTACCATTCGTGTTGGTTCCAACGAGTTTGAGCAATAAACAAGAATCGTCGAATTGTAATCGGGGGCCAATTGATTTAGTTTTTCTATCGTCACATCGGCACCCAAATGCACAGCACCTTTGATATGCCCCAGTTGGTATCGGTCTATCGGGCGCAAATCAAAAATAATGGTGTTCGGTTTCTGCGCCGCCTCGATGAAAGCGGTTGCAGAAAGGCCACGATGCTTATAATCAAAATTGTTATACAGTTCGACGATCTCTTGGTTGGTCAAAACGTCGGGCGGCTCATTTTTTTCCATCTTATTAAATTCCTTATTGGGCGAATAGCTCGCGTTGCATTTAGCTTGCATGCCGGGATGCGGTAGTATTTCTGATTCGAATAAACCGTTAGTCTGGATTTTAGTATAAAATTCGCGGTAGGTGCAGGCGCTAAGTCGGCGATAGCTATGCGACAGCAGAATATATTGGCAGCTGTCCCCTTGGTCGATGACAAGTAACACAGGACTATAGTTAGGTAGCAAAACAAATGAACGACTTCCAACAACGCGCCAACGAGCTGATAGCGGCGGGCAAGACAATGTACACCATGGGCTTGGTCCCGGCGACCTCCGGCAATTTTTCGGCGCGGTTGGCCGATGGCACGATTGCGATCACGGTGTCGGGCCGGCACAAGGGTCAGCTGACGCTCGACGACATCATGCGTATTGATATGAACGGTACGGCCGTGGATCTGGGTCGGCCTTCAGCGGAGACCGGTTTGCATACACAGATTTACCAACGTTTTGCCGATGTAGGTGCGGTATTACATCCGCACGCGATGAGCGCGGTGTTGTTGTCGCGGTTGCAGACAGATTTTGTGCGATTGGAAAATTACGAGTTGCTCAAGGCCTTTCCCGGGGTCACCACCCATGCTACGAGCATGGAGGTGCCGATCTTCGACAACAGCCAGGATATCCCGCGACTGGCTGCGCAAGTGAATACCTATATGGATGCGAATGACAATAACTTTGGGTATATTATTCGCGGGCATGGTTTTTATACCTGGGGCACAACGGTAGCGGATGCGCTGCGACAGGTGGAGGCCCTGGATTATTTGTTCAACTGTGAGCTACGACTAAAGGAGATAGGACGATGAGCATGTTAACCATATATAAAGATGACCGCAGCGGCAAGGCAGAGACTTTCCGGGATTTTGCCAGCATTGCCAGGCAACTCAAGGCCGTGGGTGTGCAATTTGAACAGTGGCAGGCGCAACAACCACTGGCGAAAGACGCCGATCAAGCCGCGGTGTTGGCGGCGTACCAAAGTTCGATCGACAAATTAAACAAGCAATACGGTTTTAAATCCGTGGATGTGGTGAGCCTGCTGCCGGATAATCCCAAGAAAGAAGAATTCCGTCAGAAATTTCTCGCCGAACACACCCATGCCGACTTTGAAGTTCGCTTCTTTGTCGATGGCAGCGGTTTGTTTTATTTGCACATCCACGACAAGGTGTACATGGTGGTGTGTGAAAAAGGTGATCTGATCAGTGTGCCCGCCAATACCACACATTGGTTCGACATGGGTGAGAAGCCATATTTCAAATGCATTCGTTTTTTCACCACGCCCGAGGGCTGGGTCGGTAATTTCACCGGCAATGACATCGCCAAACAATTCCCGAGCTTTGATCAACACCTTGCTGCCGTGGCATGATCAGCGCGATTGTCACCGACATTGAGGGCACAACCTCATC
>JANNJI010000238.1:0-1953 GCA_031405795.1 Gammaproteobacteria bacterium | reverse complement strand
GTGGCCGACGAGATAGTCAGGGCTTACCTGCCCGATTGCTCTGACGCACTCAAACGCCTGGTTGAGAAAGGCTGGATTGAATGCGTGGAACGCGACGACGTTGCACCACTCATCGACATGCCGACTCAGGATGGGCCGCTGACATTGACGCAGGAACAGCGCAGCAGCATTGAGCGCATCACGGCCAGCACAAACCAATTTCAGGTTTTTTTACTCGATGGCATTACCGGCAGCGGTAAGACCGAGGTGTATTTGCAATGCATCAACGCGGCCCTCCGTGCACAACGCCAAATCCTGGTCTTAGTACCTGAGATAGGTTTAACCCCGCAGTTGCTGCAACGCTTCACGGCCCGGTTGGGCGCGTCCATCGCGGTGTGGCATTCTGGTTTAAGCGACAGTGAACGTTTACAGACGTGGCTCTCAGTGCGCGATGGTAGTGCGTCGGTGATCATCGGCACACGTTCGGCGGTGTTCTTACCCTTGCGGCGTCCGGGCCTGATCGTGATCGATGAAGAACACGACGCCTCCTTCAAACAACAGGACGGCTTTCGTTACTCCGCACGTGATCTTGCGATCATGCGGGCACGCCGTTGGCAAATCCCCGTTGTGCTTGGTTCCGCCACCCCCGCGTTGGAAACCCTGGCCAATGTCGAACGCCAGCGTTATGTGCGGCTGGTATTATCGCAACGCGCTGGTGGCGCCAGTCTGCCCAAATTACATATTTTGGATGTGCGCAAACAACCGATGGATCATGGTTTATCGCATGCCCTGCGCCAGCGCATGGGGCAACATTTACAGGCCGACGGCCAAGTATTGTTATTTTTGAATCGCCGCGGTTATGCGCCAACTTTACTCTGTCACGACTGTGGTTGGATTGCCGATTGCGCACGCTGCGACAGCCACATGACCTACCATCACAGTGAGCACCTACTGCGTTGCCATCACTGCGGTGCACAACGGCGCAAAGACCCAGTCTGCCCCACCTGTAAAAGTGCCGAGTTGGTAAGCGTCGGTATCGGCACCGAACGCCTGGAACGCGCCTTACAACACCATTTCCCCGACACGCCGCTGGTGCGTATTGATCGTGATACCACGCGACGTAAAGGCAGCTTGGATGTACTGTTAGAAAAGATTCATACAGGTCAACCGCAAATCCTGATCGGCACTCAAATGCTCGCCAAGGGTCATCACTTTCCCAATGTCACTCTGGTGGGCATTATCGATACCGATCAGGGATTGTACAGCGCGGATTTTCGCGCCACGGAGCGCATGGCCCAGCAGATTTTGCAGGTCAGCGGGCGTGCCGGGCGCGCCGAACGCCCCGGTGAAGTATTTATTCAAACCCATCACCCTGAACATCCGCTACTGCATACCTTAATTGCACGCGGTTACCATGCCTTTGCCCTGGAATTATTAACCGAACGCCAACAAGCAGGGCTGCCGCCTTATACCAGCATGGCCCTGTTGCGCGCTGAATCTGTTCACCCCACTGCAGCGCTGACTTTTTTGCAGCAACTGCAACAGTTGTTGCAACAACAACACCACGTCGCTTTGCAAATATACGGGCCGATCCCCTCACCCATGGAAAAACGCGCGGGGAAAATCCGTGCCCAGTTAATTCTGATCCACCCGCAACGCGCCGGTTTACAACAGGCGTTGCAACAACTGTTAATACACATTGACAACGACGTAGCGCAACGCAAGGTACGCTGGTCAGTGGATGTGGATCCGATTGATACCTATTGAAAGCCTCCCCAGCAATTCGTTACCAACTTCATACGACCGCTCTAATCGATTTCTCGTTGCCTGCAATACTCGACTTTGCCAGCGCGGCTACTATCACGCCCGCCGCCTGACGGCCGGTTTGTGCGGCACCGTTCATGAAACCGTAGTACGCATCGCTGACTTGCTCGCCGGCAAAGATCAATCGACCGACCTTGACCTCCTGAACTT
>JANNJI010000237.1:0-1390 GCA_031405795.1 Gammaproteobacteria bacterium | reverse complement strand
GGACAACATCAACAAGATACTCGTTCCTTTCACCTCAAGCCTGAACAGTACCAGTAAAAAAGTCGTACAGCTCAAGGAACAAACCATTGTATGGAAACCATCGGACTACGCGCTGGGCGAGCCCGAAGCCAAATACGCCTTGGCACTTAATGCCGCCGATGTTTCCGCCATCGCGACAAAGCAGGACACAGGCTGGCGGATTCATGTCACCACAAAAGTGAAAATACGTTACCCGGAGCGCAGTCGTGTTACATTGATACACAAGCCGGAATTGCAGATTGAAGAAGGCCTGTTTTGGATATTACAGGAAGCGGGTTGGCTGCATAGCTATGTGGCCTATTGGGAGTCCACGATTACCTACGATAACAAACAATAAGTGATTCAGATATTTATTGAGTGGTCAGATTACTCTGACCCTGAGCTATCGAAATTCTGATCGTGAACGACGGCTAAGCTGTTGTTGTAGTCGCCCAACGGGCCAAAACGGGACAGCGGAATGTTCGTAGGGCATGGGTTGTTCCTGTGGGGTCTATATATAGGGTGTAGCGTGTGGCACTATGTAAGGAGCCAGTAAACAGAATCTACCTGAATATGGAGAAAACCTATGAAAATAATATGGACTATACTAATTGCACCGTTAATTGTATTTAATTTTACTGTTGCAAAAGCTGAAAAATTGAACCTGCCTTGCCTTTCGACTGACATGGAAAATCCATCGTTGCTGAAACAGGCTCCAAGCGGCGCAAAAAGAATAGATAAAGATACACTTCAGGTTAATTGGAAAAATGGAACACACCTATTCAAAGCCGTGCCACCAGGTGATGATGCAGGAAGTGAGAGAGGTGAGAATTGGTTGTACTGTGGGTTCAATTCAACAGCAAAATTGCATCTATTAGCAAATAAAATCGATACAAGCGAGAGTCGTATTTTGAACGAAATAAATGGGGAAATAATACTGGCCGATTTATCTGTATCTGCTCCTATTTCTCCTAATGGGAAGCTTATTTTTTCTTCTTATCAACCCGACGGGATGGACAGACAGATTTGGGCTATCTATGATAGGAACAATATTCGAGTATGGGAGGGAGCCTCCAATATAACTATTGGAGGTCCTATTATTGCTTTCCTTGAACAGCCAACCTGGAATGCAAAAGGAGAATTGCAAACCAAGTACTCATGTGTTAATTCACAACAACCACCTAAAAAAATTACCTTAACAGGTGGTGCTTGGACACCCGAAGTGGTGTGTCCTGAAAATTAGAGACTTCAACACATCGCTGACGATCGGGATCAAACCCAGAATTGCCGCGGCCGCCGTCAGCAGGATGGGCCGCAGGCGATGCATGGTGGCGTCCACGATGGCGGCGCCACGTTCCATACCCGCGTCCTC
>JANNJI010000236.1:0-9325 GCA_031405795.1 Gammaproteobacteria bacterium | reverse complement strand
TCATCAAGAAACCGACTGGACAAGGTACTCTGTACTGGGCAATAAGAATGGCCAACACCCCAATCGAACCCAGGTGACCGTGGCCTGCGCGAAGGACAATTATGATGTGTGCTGGGAAATTCAAATGGCCTGTTTTGGCTTTGTGCATCCGGACTGATATGTGGCAATGCGACGGCAGTGAAGATTTCCACTAATCTAAATTTTCAGCCAACAGTCCCACGCATTGGATGCTGATAACGATGTTTTCTGAAATGACAGATGCAGAACAATCAACATCGATTTGAACCAATACACCGGTTACGTGCCACGTGCTTAAGTAAAAAGGATAATATAAACCACCTTTTGATCCCGGCATCCATACTTATTTTTGGCAAATGAATTTTTTTACCCATACCGAAAACCAGGATCGAGTATTTTCTAATTTTCAAAGGTGCCCTTATGTCTGATTCTGCTGCCGCTACCTGGCCTGCGCCCGCCAAGCTCAATCTGTTTTTGCATATCACGGGTCGGCGGGCCGACGGTTATCATCTGTTGCAAACCGTTTTTCAGTTGTTGGATGTGGCGGATGGGCTGCGTTTTCGGCTAAATGCGACGGGGGTGATAGCCCGTACTTATATACTGCCTGGGATCAGCGAGGAACAGGACATTATCCTGCGTTCCGCCCGTTTGCTACAGAAAAGCGGTGGAGTCCGCCAGGGGGTGACGATTGATTTGGATAAACGGTTACCAATTGGTGGTGGCTTAGGTGGCGGCAGCTCCACCGCCGCCACGACGTTAGTTGCGCTCAACCAGCTGTGGGGTTGTTTCTTGCCCCTCAATGAGTTGGCACAGTTAGGCTTGCAGTTGGGCGCGGATGTGCCGGTCTTTGTGCAGGGACACACCGCCTGGGGTGAGGGGGTAGGGGATGTGTTGCAACCTGTGGACCTGCCGGAGGCCTGGTTTGTGGTGTTGGCGCCGGGGATCAGCGTCTCAACCGCCGAGATTTTTTCTGACCCGCAATTGCGACGAGATTGCCCAGCCATTACAATACGCGACTTTCTGACGAGGCAGGCGCCACTCGGCAATGTATGTGAGCCGTGTGTACGAGGGCGTTACCCGGAGGTGGCCGCCGCCTTGGACGCGTTATCGATTTTTTCTCCCGCGCAGTTGACCGGTACCGGTGCGTGTGTGTTTGCCGCGTTTCCGCAGCGCGAGGCGGCGCAGGCCGCGTGGATGCAGCTGGCGGCTAAGTGGCATGGTTTTGTTGCGCAAGGGCTTAATATCTCACCCTTGCACACGGCCATGCTGCAAGCCACCGGGATTAAATGAACTCGCTGATATTGCCGTAGGGCAATCGACTGTTGTTTTATTGGGGTGTCGCCAAGCGGTAAGGCACTGGATTTTGATTCCAGCATACCTAGGTTCGAATCCTAGCACCCCAGCCATATTTTGTAGGTCGGCCTTGAAACCGACAAGTCAGGAAGGTCCGACCTACAGCCCGCCCTACGGAGAGTGGTAGGGACGAGTACCTAAGCAGAATGGAGTTTACGGTAAGCAGTAGCGAGTGTGCGTCACTCGCTACGCGCCCATTGTTTCCAGGAACTGAATATTATGAGCAACGGCAGTATGATGATCTTCACGGGCAATGCGAACCCGCAACTTGCCCAAGACGTGGTGGGTCGTCTGCAAATGCCGTTGGGTAAGGCCATCGTTGATCGTTTTAGTGATGGCGAAGTCATGATAGAAATCATGGAGAATGTGCGTGGTCGCGATGTGTTTATCATTCAGCCGACCTGTGCGCCGACCAATGAAAATCTGATGGAACTGCTGGTGATGGTGGATGCCGTGCGCCGTTCTTCAGCGGCCCGGGTTACCGCGGTGTTACCGTATTTTGGTTATGCACGCCAGGATCGACGACCGCGTTCTGCGCGTGTACCCATTACCGCCAAGGTCGTTGCCGACATGATCACGATCGTCGGCGCCGACCGTGTGCTCACCGTGGATTTGCATGCTGATCAAATTCAGGGATTTTTTAATATCCCGGTGGACAATGTGTATGCCTCACCGTTGTTATTGGGCGATATCTGGCGGAAAAAATATCCCGATGTGGTGGTGGTGTCGCCGGACGTGGGTGGTGTGGTGCGCGCGCGTGCCTTGGCAAAGCGGCTGGACGATGCGGGATTGGCAATCATCGATAAACGCCGTCCCAAACCCAATGAAGCAAAAGTAATGAATATCATTGGTGATGTCGAAGGCCGCAGCTGTATATTAATTGATGATTTGGTGGATACAGCGGGCACTTTATGTCAGGCAGCCAAGGCCTTGAAAGATCGCGGCGCCGCCAAAGTGGTGGCCTATTGTACGCACCCGGTGTTATCGGGGTCGGCAATAAAAAATATCAGTAACTCGGATCTGGATGAATTAGTGGTGACCGATACGATTCCACTGTCGAGTGAGGCGCGTACCTGTACCCGAATTCGTCAATTGAGCATTGCGGAATTATTGGCGGAGACAATTCGTCGTATCAGTGACGAGGAGTCGGTCAGCTCGTTGTTTGTGGATTAAAGGTTTTTGCAGCGCTGCTTTGTGCGGCGAGGCGGAAAACATGTTCCTGGTCGCGGGGACATGTTGGTGGCAGAACTCCAATCGGGTTTGCCAGTATAGATAGTTAATTAATGTTTAGGAGTAAGTTTATGAGCTCAGCCGTTGAATATATGATTAATGCCGAGCCGCGCAGTGACAGAGGCAAGGGTGCGAGCCGCCGCCTGCGTCATGCCGGTAAGGTACCTGGAATAATATACGGATCCAATAAAGAACCTACGTCGGTGACCTTCAACCATTTGGAGTTGTTGAATAAATTGGAAAACGAAAAATTCTTTTCCAAGGTACTTACCATTAAATTGGGTAAAGGCGAGGAAAACGCGGTAATTAAAGATCTCCAGCGCCATCCGTATAAACCGGTGATCATGCACATGGATTTACAACGCGTCAGCGCCACAGAAAAAATCCGTATGCACATCCCGCTGCATTTCATCAATGAAGCGACCTCACCGGGAGTGAAGGGCGGTGGTCTGGTTAGTCACAATCTGGTCGAAGTGAGATTACAGTGTTTGCCCAAAGATCTGCCCGAGTTTATCGAGGTTGATCTCGGTAATCTGGAATTGAACGGTGTTGTGCATTTGACGGATCTGATATTGCCCACGGGCGTTGAGATCGTCGAGTTGCAACATGGTAAGGGCCACAACCAGGCGGTGGTAAGTATTCACATGCCACGTGCAGTGGAAGAAGAGAAACCGGTTGTTGCTGCCGCGGCTGAAGGTGAAGCGGCCACTGCTGCTGCCACACCTGCTGCAGAGGGTGATGCAGCAAAGAAGACTGAGAAGAAGTCTGACAAGTAACATTGATCAGTCAGTAAAATACCAAGGAGCCGGTATTGTCCGCGCGCGTTGAGCTTATTGTTGGGCTGGGGAATCCCGGTAAAGAATATGCCAACACGCGGCACAATGCCGGCTTTTGGTTTGTTGATGCGTTGGCGCGGCAACTCAAGACCAGTTTCAGTCATGAAAAGAAGTTTCATGGCGAGGTGGCGCGGTGTTTATGGCAGGGGCGTGATCTCTGGTTGTTAAAACCCATGACCTACATGAACCTCAGTGGCCAGGCGCTGTTGGCGCTGACGCAGTTTTATAAAATCCCCCTGGAAAATATTTTAGTTGTCCATGATGATTTGGATTTACCAACGGGAGTGGGACGATTAAAGGCCGGTGGTGGTCACGGTGGCCACAATGGCTTGCGCGATATTATTGAACGTTTTAGCAATAATAATTTTGCACGCTTACGCATTGGTATCGGCCATCCCGGCGACAAAGACAAAGTCACGGATCATGTGTTAAACAAGATCAGTGGCGAGGACGAACAGGCGATACGACAGGTTATTGCCACTGCATTGGATGTTTTGCCGCTGGTGATTGAAGGCGATCTGCAAAAGGCGATGAATCAATTACACACCGACAAATAAAAGCAGCTCGGCCTGCCGACCGAATACGTCAGGCTGAAGTCTGATCTAGAAGATATACAAAGGAAATAAAATTATGGGATTTAAATGCGGTATCGTTGGTCTGCCGAACGTGGGCAAGTCCACACTCTTTAATGCGCTGACCAAGGCAGGCATACCGGCGGAGAATTATCCGTTTTGCACGATTGAACCCAACGTCGGTATTGTCGCGGTACCTGATCCGCGTTTAGCGCAACTGGCGGCGATTGTGAAGCCGCAGAAAACAATCCCCACGACCATGGAGTTTGTTGATATAGCCGGGTTGGTGGAAGGTGCTTCCAAGGGTGAAGGGCTTGGCAATAAATTTCTGGCCAATATCCGTGAGACGGATGCCATTGCGCACGTGGTGCGTTGTTTTGTGAACGACGATGTCGTGCATGTTGCCGGTCGGATCGATCCACAGCATGACATTGAAATCATTAACACCGAGTTGGCTTTGGCGGATTTGGACAGTGTGGAAAAAGGACTGTTTCGTATCGCCAAGATGGCCAAGTCCGGTGATAAAGACGCCAAGGCCAAACACGGTTTATTGGAACAAGTGCGCGAGCACCTGAATCAGGGTCAGCCCGTGCGCAGCATGAAATTAGTGGAAGATCAGCACAAACTCCTGCAGGAATTCTTTTTTCTCACGATTAAACCAACGATGTACATCGCCAATGTCGCTGAAGATGGTTTTGAAAATAATCCACTCTTGGATAAAGTGCGCGTCATCGCCGAACAAGAGGGCGCGCCAGTGGTGCCGGTGTGCGCCGCGATTGAGTCGGAAATGGTGGAATTAAATGACGCCGACAAGCTGGCGTTTCTCGCAGAAATGAAACTGGATGAGCCCGGCCTGAATCGCGTGATCCGAGCCGGTTATAGCCTGTTGGGCCTACAGAGTTATTTCACTGCTGGCGTGAAGGAAGTGCGTGGTTGGACTGTGCCGGTGGGTGCCACCGCACCCCAAGCCGCTGGTGTGATTCACACCGATTTCCAGAAGGGTTTCATCCGGGCGGAAGTCATCGGCTTTCAGGATTTCATTCAGTACAAGGGTGAGCAGGGCGCCAAGGAAGCGGGCAAATTACGCCTGGAAGGGAAGGAATATGTGCTGCACGATGGCGATGTGATGCATTTCCGCTTTAATGTTTGAAACATAAAAAAGGGATATTGACGGATAAGTGTAGAGGGTCGAGGAAAGAATGGGTGCTTCGGTTGACTTTGCGCCGGTGGGATTGCACAATTCGCGGCCTTGTTTGTTTCAATCAGTAATACCGCTTAATAGGCTACGTAGCTCAGCTGGTTAGAGCGCGGCACTCATAATGCTGAGGTCGGTGGTTCGAGTCCACCCGTAGCCACCAAATACCCATTCAGCAACATCCAAGAACATCCAAAAAAATCTACGAACCCCCGTCTAAATAACTGTTCCTAAATGGTGTTCGCTAACCGAAGCGGCGGGTTGCGATATCGGTAAGTTTTGATGTAGCGGAAATACAATCATGCCTCAGAACAATTCGCAGGATAGCTGCCTCAACGAATCACTTCCCCCTTTGAAAAAGGGGGATTAAGGGGGATTTTTATATTCGGCGCATTTCAAATCCCCCCTAGCCCCCTTTTTCAAAGGGGGGGAAACAACACACCGACCGCATGCAGCGTTATTAAACAAGGTGGACAGAAATTCGGAACAGTTATTTAGTCTGGTCTTTGCGTCCGTGATCGACAGCAACGCTTGGAATACCGCTGGAACTGTACCGAAAATTTACCTCGGCATCGAGGCCGACGGAAAATTCAGGCCGAAATAATACGGCAGGATAGGCGGATAATTGCCAGTCTGCCCTTGAGTCTGCTTCGTGTTTTTGCGGGCGGCAGTAAGTAGACGAAGACCGTTGTTAGAGGGTTAAAATTTCTTTTCTATTCCAGCCTGTTTTAAAACAGCATTCGCTGTATGTCGCGATTTTATATTTGCATCCACAGTGATATGAGTGTTTGTTATAGGACTGTACCATATTTCATGATCGCCTTTACCAGGACGTACATAGTGGCAATTGTGATCTTTTAAAATACGCTTGAGCGGGGGCGTAAAGCCGGGCATTTAACAGGGATGCTTGGTTCTGTGGGCAAAGGCAGTGAGTTCGCTAAGCAGCTTAAACGGAATTTCTTCAGAACTATCGTTTTCAATAACCCCATTTGCTTCGAGCAATTCCGGGATCATAATCTTCAGTTTTGATACGAGATCATCACAAGTGCTGGCTTCAGTTACCAAGCCAGGAACATCCTCACTGGTTGCAACCCATACTGACGCTTCGTCATCCCAGATTGCATTTATAAAGAGAGTTTTCACTATTAAAACCTCACTTGACTTAATAGGTTATCGGCCTAGCTATCCACAGGCTTAAGGGTTAGGTGTCAATAGTATAGGTTAAAAGGATTTACCTAGATCACCCGGCGGGAAGATTTTAATAGATAGCGGAGTAAAACAGGGGCTAACTGGGACTCAGACCACGAACCAGCATCGACGGTGGCCCAAGAATAAAGACGCCCTAATATATAGAACGCATAGTAGCTACCTGAAGGTGGGGTACAAAAGCGGGGTACAAGCCAAAACTGCCCGGAAGAATGAATATGTAAAACAGTGGGTTAGATTGTCAGTTCGAGTCCACCCGTAGCTTGGATGCGATATCGGTTAAGAAAATTTTTCGGCAACTGAATTGCTGTTCCCGACGCAATTCTATCTCTTCCCTCCTCCATGCAGCCGTGCCGTTGGGCTCAATGACAATTAATCAGAGATTTCCTATATTTAAGGAGAAGTCCACAGCGGCACTAAAGGATAGCGGTGGACAACCCGGCATAAAACAAAAGGCGATAACATGGATCGTAGCGAACGCTATTACAAAATCAGCAAGACACTCAACCTGGGCAGGCCGGTTAATACCAAACGGTTGCTTGAAATCATTGCCCCCTGCAGCCGGGCAACCTTGCTGCGTGATATCGAAGATCTAAAACTGCATTTTAATGCGCCCATTGTGCATGATCGAAAATTACGCGCCTATCGGCTGGAACCCACCGACGCCAGAATTGAATTACCCGGTATCTGGTTTACGCCAGCCGAAGCGCATGCGCTGATGGTATTGAATCACCTGCTCAACGGCATTCAGGCCGGATTTCTTGAAGCCCACTTAAAACCCATTCAGGCGCGGATCCAGAAAGTATTGGAGAAAGGCGATACCGCGCTGAATGAACTACAACGGCGTATTCGTGTATTACAAATGGCGTCACGTAACATTGAACCCCGCTATTTTGAACTCGTCAGCCACGCGGTGATCACGCGGCGGCGTTTGCATATCCAGTATAAAAGCCGCGAACGTAATGATCTCACGCAACGCGACATCTCGCCGCAACGCCTGGTGCATTATCGCGACAACTGGTATCTGGATGCGTATTGCCACCTGCGCAGTGGCCTGCGGACATTTTCGCTGGATTGCATATTGGATCTTAAACTGCTCGATAAAAAGGCGCGTGACATCCCGGAAACAAGACTCGACATTATTCTTGGAAGCAGCTACGGTATCTTTGCCGGTAAAGCCGTGTATCAGGCCGTGCTGCGATTCACCGCACACCGCGCCCAGTGGGTCGCCAACGAAATGTGGCACCCGCAACAACAGGGACAGGTTGCAGCGGATGGAACTTATCTATTGAAAATTCCCTACGCCGATCATCGGGAATTGCTCATGGACATTCTCAAGTTCGGCGCGGATGTGGAAGTTCTTGAACCAAAAATTCTCCGTGCACAAGTGCGCGAGAGTCTGGCGAAGGCAAGCCATTACTATGCAAGGTAATACAGTAAACCGGCGCGGTTGCGATGAGCAGGACAGAGGCGTAAGCTTCGTGTCATTTCCTGTTTATTAATATGAAACGGACGAAACACCGATGAAAAAAACCACCAGCAATACCACGCCAATCTATCAAATCAAAGTCACCTTGCGTCATATCACACCACCCCTCTGGCGGCGGATACAAGTCACGGGCGATACCAAACTCGGCCAACTGCATGACATCCTGCAGGACGTGATGGGCTGGACCGACTCCCACCTGCATGCCTTTCGTATTGGCCGAGACAGTTATGGCGAACCCAATCCGGAATACAACGACGGTATGAAAAACGAACGTAATGTCCGCCTGGATAAACTCGCCGAAGAAGGCGATAAGCTGATCTATGAATATGATTTCGGCGATGGCTGGGAACATGAAATGTTGATTGAAAAAATCCTGGAGCCCGAGATTGGCGCGACCTATCCACGCTGCCTTGCCGGTAAACGCGCCTGTCCACCCGAAGACTGCGGCGGCCCACACGGCTATATGAACCTGCTCGACATACTCCATGATCCAAAGCACGAAGAACATGAAGAGATGTGCGAATGGCTGGGCGACGATTTCGATCCAGAGCATTTCAGTGTGGAGGAGATAAATGAAGTTGTTCAATGAATACACCAGCCGCTTGTCAACAAACGGTATGACAAGTGCAATCATTTTTTAACAAGCGGCTCGAATAAAACCCGGATCATGACCAATAAATTACAAACACAACTTACGCCATCCAGCCTCAAGTCGTTGGCGGGCGAACGCAGCTATGCCCGCGGCGTGGAATATTTTGAATGCGACGCAGTGACGGAACTAAAACACACCCAGACCACCATCAAAGCGATCGTCACGGGGACCTATGAATACTATGTCAGCTTGCGTGCGATAGGTAAACGGCTGGACTATGATTGCAACTGCCCTGTAGGCGCGGAGGGCGAATGCTGCAAACACGTGGTCGCGGCGGGCCTGGCCTGGCTGGGACAGCAGGAGACAACTACAAAAAGAAAGTCGAAAACTAAAACAGTCAAACAGGATGATCCAATAACCGCCATCAGAAACTATCTTGCCAACACCAGCAAGGCGCAGCTCATCAATGTCATCGCCGAGCAGGCAGAAAATGATCCCGGCCTGTGCAATCAACTGCACGCCAGAGCCCTGAGTTCACAAACTGTTACCCATATCGACGCGCACAAGGCGTTTATCCGCAATATCATACAAACCAGAGGCTTCATTGATCACCACGGCATGCGCCGCTATATCCAAACAGCAGCGTCTGTTGTCACACTGTTGGAAGAACTGATGCGTGATGGCTATGCAGCACAGGTTGCTGAACTGGCGGACTACGGACTGTCCCTGGGTTACACCGCGTATCAAAACGTCGATGATTCTGCTGGCAATCTGGGCGGCATTCTTCGTGCCATCGCCGAGCTGCATCTCAATGCCTGCCTGCAGGCGCAACCT
>JANNJI010000235.1:0-3110 GCA_031405795.1 Gammaproteobacteria bacterium | reverse complement strand
CAATTGATCAAGGGTGAGGGCTGCAAGGCCGGTTTGGTCTTCAATCCGGCGACACCGCTGGATTATTTGAAATATGTGATCGACAAGGTCGACATGGTGTTGTTGATGTCCGTGAATCCCGGCTTTGGTGGTCAGAGTTTTATTCGCACCGCACTGGATAAATTACGCGAGGCACGCAAGATCATTGATGCCAGCGGTCGCCCGATCCGTTTAGAGATCGACGGCGGCGTGAAGGTGGATAACATCCGTGAAATCGCGGAGGCGGGTGCCGACACCTTTGTCGCCGGTTCTGCGATCTTTAATGCAGGCAAGCCATCGGATGCGAATCGTTATAATTCCGTGTTGAAAGCGATGCGGGATGAATTAGCCAAAGTTAAAAAATGATCTTATGACCCTGACCAAACCGCAAATGGTGTTAATTGATGTCGATGGCACGCTCGTCGATAGCGTCCCTGACCTGGCGTTTTGCGTGGATGCAATGATGACGCGTTTGGGTTTAACCCCGCATGGTGAAAGCAAGGTGCGGCAATGGGTGGGCAATGGGGTGGAGCGTTTGGTGCGTCGCGCCTTGATTGGCCAACTCGATGGCGAACCCGATGCGGCGTTGTTTGATAAGGCCTATCCGATCTTTATCGAATTATATAAGGTAAATACCAGTGTCCGCAGCGTGTTGTATCCCGGTGTGTTAGAAGGCCTGCGTTATTTAAAACAGGCGGGTTACAAATTGGGTTGTGTCACCAACAAGGCCGCGCAATTCACTGAGCCATTGCTCAAAGACCTGGGCATTTATGATTATTTCGGGATTGTGGTCAGCGGTGATAGCCTGCCGGTGAAAAAACCCGATCCCGCACCCTTGTTACACGTGGCCAAATTTTACAAGGTCGCACCAACGGATTCATTGATGGTGGGTGATTCCATCAGTGATGTGAAGGCCGCACGCGCCGCCGGTTTTCAGATCATCTGCATGAGTTACGGCTACAATCATGGCGTTGATGTCCGTACCGCCCATCCGGATGCGGTGATTGATTCGATGGCCGAGCTGAAGAATTTACTCGGCGGGGCTAGGCAAGCGGGGGCGGCAACTGCATAATTGTCCATAGGTATCAGGAACCCCTGAGTATTTGTCATTTCGAGTCTCGAACAACGTGAAGAGAGGTTCGAGAAATCTGTTAATCTGCAATTGGGTGCGAATGACAATAATAGGACTCCTGGCGCAATGCAAACACAAGAATGGCTGAAACAATGATGACTCACATTCAATGGCAAACAACACGATGGTGGCGCTGATTTACCAGAGCGTTATTGATTTTGTTGTTGTGTGATTGAAAATGAACATCAGGAATTAGCCATGACTCCCCAAGAATTTCAGGCCCTCGCGGCCCAAGGTTACAATCGTATTCCGCTGATGCGTGAGGTCCTTGCGGATCTCGACACGCCATTGAGCACCTATCTCAAACTCGCCAACGGTCCCTATTCGTATTTATTTGAATCCGTGCAGGGCGGTGAAAAATGGGGTCGTTACTCGTTTATCGGCCTGCCGTGTCGTGAGGTCGTACGCATCCACGGCAAGCGCGTACAGCGTTTTAACGAAGGCCAGTTGCAGGAAGAAATAACGGTCGCCGATCCCCTGGCCTGGATCGAGACATTCGCGCAACGCTTTGTGGTGCCGCCACTGGCCGAGTTGCCACGCTTCAATGGCGGACTGGTCGGTTATTTTGGTTATGACACGATTCGTTACATCGAACCGAAACTGGCCCACACCAGTAAACCCGATCCTTTAAATCTGCCGGATATCCTGTTGATGGTGTCCGAGGAGCTTGTCGCATTTGATAATCTGCGTGGTAAATTATATCTGATCGTCCATGCCAACCCGCAGCAGCAGGATGCTTATAACAAGGCGCAGGCACGGATTGATCAATTGATCGGCCTGCTGGATCGCAGCACACCGCGTCATGTCTCCAGCCAACGCATCACTGTCAACGAAGCCGATTTTGTTTCCGGTTTTACTCAGCAAGGGTTTGAGACGGCGGTGACGAAGATCAAAAAGTACATTAGCGCCGGTGATGTGATGCAAGTGGTGTTGTCGCAGCGCTTGTCGCTGCCGTTCACGGCGCGACCCATTGATCTGTATCGCGCCTTGCGCGGTGTCAATCCTTCACCGTACATGTTTTACATGGACCTGGCGGATTTTCACATTGCCGGTTCCTCCCCGGAGATTTTAGTGCGGGTCGAAGGCAAGGAAGTCACGGTGCGGCCGCTTGCCGGTACCCGGCCACGCGGCAAAACCGCAAGTGAAGACCTCGCACTGGAAAAAGAGTTGTTGGCTGATCCAAAAGAAATTGCGGAACACCTGATGTTGATCGACTTGGGCCGCAATGATGTAGGTCGAATTGCTGAGATCGGTTCCGTGCAGGTGACGGATAAGATGACCATCGAACGCTATTCCCATGTGATGCACATCGTCTCCAATGTGACTGGCACCATTAAACCCGGCATGTCGGCGATGGATATATTACGTGCGACATTTCCGGCAGGCACGCTCAGTGGTGCGCCAAAGATCCGCGCGATGGAAATCATTGATGAACTGGAGCCGGTCAAACGTGGCGTGTATGCCGGTGCGGTGGGGTATCTGGGCTGGTCAGGTAACATGGATACCGCCATCGCCATTCGCACGGCGGTGATTAAAGACAAACAGGTACATATCCAGGCCGGTGCCGGTGTCGTGTACGACTCTGTGCCGCGCAACGAATGGGATGAAACCATGAATAAGGGCCGCGCTGTTTTTCATGCCGTGGCCAGAGCCGAGGCCGGTCTTGACGGCACGCAGCAGTGAGGTGTGACCCATGTTATTAATGATCGACAACTACGATTCGTTTACCTATAACCTAGTGCAATATTTTGGTGAACTCGCTCAAGAGGTAGGCGTGTATCGCAATGATCAGATCACTCTGGATGATATTGCCAAACTCAAACCCGAGTATATTGTGATTTCGCCGGGACCGTGTACGCCAACGGAAGCCGGTGTTTCGGTCGCCACGATCAAAAAATTCGCCGGACAGATCCCAATCCTGGGTGTGTGTTTAGGCCATCAGAGTATTGGGCAGGCTTTT
>JANNJI010000234.1:0-6129 GCA_031405795.1 Gammaproteobacteria bacterium | reverse complement strand
CAGGGACAATTTGTCTATCTGCATGGTGCGCGCAACATCATTCCCGGTTTGGAAAATGCGCTGACCGACAAACAGGCCGGTGAGTCACTCACAGTAGTGGTCAGCCCCACCGATGGCTATGGCGAACGCGAAGACGCGCTGCGGCAAGTGGTACCGCTGGACATGTTTGAATCAGCCGGGGAAATTATGATTGGCCAGCAGTTTCATGCACAATCGGAACACGGTCATCCGGTGATGGTAACCGTGGTTGCGGTGGATGCCAATGGCGTGACCATTGATGGTAATCATCCCTTGGCGGGTAAACAGCTGCATTTTGATGTTTCAATCGTTGAGGTACGTGCAGCCAGTGCGGAAGAAATTGAACACGGCCATGTGCACACACCCGGACATCATCATCACTAACAACTTGTTAACAGAAAATTTCAAATAACCCTTCTCCCTGCGGGAGAGGGGTTATATCTTTTTACAACAGCCCTTTGTTGCGTAATGCCCGGCGCAATGCCGATTCATTAAAACCATCTAACTTCTCTTCACCAATAACAATCAATGGCACGCCATTGCCACCCAACTCTGTAAAGGTTTGTTGATTGGCCGCCGAGGCCTCCACGTCATATTCACAATAGGCAATGTTATTTTCCGCGAAAAAATTCCGCGCCTTACGGCAGTATCCGCACCACGTTGTTCCAAACAACACCACTGGCTGCTCATGTTGCGCAAAGGGTTGGGTGCAGTAAACTGCATCGGCGCTTTTAGTCAACAGCGACATCACAACAAAACCCATCATTACCAGGGCCAACAATACATACGGCGATTTCAAACTCATAAGACGATTTGTCCTTCTATATAGGCCGGAGATAAAATAACACAGTGGCATGCAAGCTGCATGTTATTTCCCAGGCTCACAGATGTAAACGGGTTTGTGGCGCATGGCCTAAACCCGCCATTGGAGGTTCGCAATGAAGGCAATACCCCTGCAGTTGCTTACGGTGATCATGGAAAACGGCCAACAAGGCATTTTTGTCGGTGTACCGATGGTTGCGGAAGATGTCAAGGATGATACCAGTCAAATCAGTGAAGTCTGGTTTTCCAGTGTGCGCGATATCCCCCATGGCTTGCCCGTGGCGGAATTGATGGAATTGGTTCAGGCGCAATTGTGTCGTGGCCAAGGGAAGATGCATTAACTTTCCGCGTTTACGCACCAGCAAGAGCGGACGATAGCGGTTAACACGGTAATCGCTTGCCGGTTATTTTGCTTTGCTGTAGGTCTTTCTGACCCACTGGTTCAGAATATCAACCCAGACGCGATCAAATTGCCGATCCACTTGTGCATTGATTTCGGCGACGACGCGCAACACGGTACGTTTTTGTTCGCGATAAACACGCGATTGGGTCATCGACTCAAAGGTATCGACGATGGCCAGCAGCTTGGCACCCGCACAAATCTGCTCACCGGCCAGGCCACGCGGGTAACCCTGTCCATCCTGATATTCGTGGTGCTGGCGCACCATCTGGCTTGCTTCGTTCCACACGCCTAAGTGATCGAGCAAATCAGCGCAAAGTTCAGGATGTCGGTACAGGGTCAGTCTTTCTTCCGCGGTAAACTCGGCTTGTTTAGCCAATAATTGCGTAGGCAAAAACGCCATGCCGACATCATGTATATAAATCGCAGCGCGTAACTGGTTAACATCAATCACATTACCTGCCAGCGCATTCATCTGCTCGGCCATCATCAACATCCGTTGAATGGACTCTTCTGCATAACCTAATCGACGCTGGATAAACGCCGCCATTTGTTTAAAGAATTCCAGATCAGTGAGGCATTCATCGTTGGTTGTTGTTGTCGCCGATATCAATGTCGGGTCAAGATGCAACAGTGCTTCCTGCAAATGTTGATTGAACCCGGCAAGGTCTGCGTGTACCCGCAACAACACGGTTTTGATTGGTGCCAAACTATGTTCCAGGTCGTGGCTACCGTCAAATACCAGCGTAAATGCGTCGCGTATTTTTTCCATGCATAATAAAATCACGTCACTAAATCGCGAGTCGTACGCAACCCGATCAGTGCGCATGTCATCGAGGATGTCTTCCAGGCGGTGGACAACTTCAGAGAGTTCATTTAACTGCATCATACGCAGATTACTTTTTACCGAATGCAAGGTGCGAAACAGGGCATGTAAGCCGTCATGCTTATCGCCTGCGCGTTCAATATCGATGAGGACACCCTGAATATTTTCGACGGCATCGGTAAATTCGGCGCGGAAATCCGCGACTAATTCTGGATCAAATACCGATTCTCGCGGGGGGTGGGCTTCGGGTTCCATGGCCTAAATCGTCGTTTGTTACTGTTGATATATTTGGGCGTGGGGTAGAATACAAGCTTGGTTCATCGTCACAGAAGTTGTATTACTGCTATGCCCACCCGCCTTATGTTCACTGATACTGTATATTATCGGACTGCCAGACTTGAACCTGAGTACTTATTTCACAATTTTGCTATACCTCTTCCGACAACCTGCGAATAGCCATGCCTGACCCCCTCGCTGGCTTGTATTCAGCCCTGGACACCGTCTTACCCGCAGACCGTAACACATTACTGCGCCGGATTAAGCGGCTGCAACATCACCACAACAGCGATCCGCAGGTGCTGGCCGCATTGGTCCGGGCAATTCACACCGCGCAGGCGCGACGCGAACAACGCCAACTTGGCTTGCCCAAACCTGACTACACCGAACCCCTGCCTATTTTGGATAGGCGCGATGAGATCCTCACCGCCGTGCGTACCCACCCGGTTGTCATCGTCTGCGGAGAAACGGGATCGGGCAAGTCCACACAATTGCCCAAGCTCTGTCTGGAGCTGGGGCGCGGTGTTGATGGTTACATCGGTCACACCCAACCACGACGGCTGGCGGCGCGCAGCATTGCCGAACGGTTGGCCTATGAATTACATAGCCCACTGGGTCAACACGTGGGTTACAAGGTGCGGTTCAAGGATCAGGTCGGCCCCAATAGTTATATTAAAGTCATGACCGACGGCATCCTGCTGGCGGAAACCCAGACTGATCGTTTGTTTCATCGTTATGACACGTTGATCATTGACGAGGCGCATGAGCGTAGTCTGAATATTGATTTCATTCTTGGTTACCTGCGCCATATCTTGCCGCAGCGTCCTGATCTGAAGATCATTATCACCTCCGCAACGATTGACCCACAACGCTTTGCCCATTTTTTTACCGCTGCACCGATCATTGAAGTCTCCGGCCGCAGTTATCCGGTGGAGATCCGTTATCGCCCGCGTTTGCCGGATGAAGAGAATGTCACCCCCGATATCGCCCAGGCGGTGGTGAATGCCGTAGCGGAATTGCATGCGGAAGGCCCCGGTGATGTGTTGGTGTTTTTACCCGGCGAACGGGATATTCGTCAAACCGCCGAGGCCCTGCGTAAGCAACATCCACCGCACACCGAGATACTGCCCTTGTATGCGCGCCTGAGTATCGGCGAGCAGCAGCGCATCTTTGCGCCACACAGCGGCCAACGGATCGTGCTGGCCACCAATGTCGCGGAGACCTCGATCACGGTACCGGGGATTCGTTATGTGGTCGACACCGGGCAGGCGCGCATCAGTCGTTATAGTTATCGCAACAAAATCCAACGCCTGCCCATTGAAAAGATCTCACAGGCCAGCGCCAAACAACGTGCTGGTCGCTGCGGCCGTGTCGCCGCTGGTATTTGCATCCGCCTGTACGATGTCGTGGATTTTGAAGGCCGCACGGCATTTACCGATCCGGAAATCCTGCGTACCAATCTGGCCAGTGTCATTCTGCAAATGTATGCCTTGCGCCTGGGCAAGATCGAACACTTTGATTTTTTGGATCAGCCGGATGACAAACAAATCCGCGATGGTTATCGCCTGTTGGAAGAAATCGGTGCGTTGCGTGACAACCAGCTCACCACTTTGGGTAAACAACTACCGGCCCTGCCGCTTGACCCGCGTCTGGGCCGTATTGTGTTGGCCGCACGTGATCGGCATTGTTTACAGGAGATATTGATCATCGTCAGCGGTTTGAGTGTGCAAGACCCACGCGAGCGGCCTAGTGACAAGCAACAACAGGCACAACAAGCGCACGCGGTGTTTACCGATAAAAAATCCGATTTTATTGCCTTGCTCAACCTCTGGAATTTTTATCAGGAGCAACGTCGGTATCTGTCTAAAAATAAATTGCGTAAACTCTGTAGCGAAAAATTCCTGTCCGCCACCCGCTTCGAGGAATGGCACGAGGTTCATCAGCAATTACACAGCCAACTGAGTGAGCAAGGCACACAGTTCAATCAGCAACCGGCGGACTATATCGCTATACACAAGGCCTTGCTGACCGGCTTGGCCAGCCAAATCGGCATGCTCGATGAAGAACGCAACTACCTCGGCCCGCGTGGTATCAAATTTCAACTGTTTCCGGCCTCCGGCGTGAGCAGCAGCAAACCTAAATGGATAGTGGCCGGTACCCTGATGGAGACCGCGCAGTTATATGCACACACCATCGCGGAGATTGATCCGGCGTGGGTGGAGGAAACCATTCCGCATGTCATCAAACATGATTATTTTGATCCGCATTGGCAGGCAAGTACGGCGCAAGTCGGCGCCTATGAACGAGTCAGTTTATATGGCCTGGTGTTGTGCGCCAAACGCCGGATTAATTTTGGCCCGCTTGAGCCAACGGTGGCACGTGAGATTTTTATCCGTGAAGCGCTGGTGCACGGCCAGTTTAAAACGACTGCGCCCTTTTTCCTGCACAATCAACGTTTGCTCGGCGAGATTGCTGCACTGGAAGACAAGACACGCCGACCGGATATTCTGGTTGATGAACAGGTGTTATATGAATTCTATGATCGACAGTTGCCAGCCGATATGTATTCCGGTGCGCAATTCAACCCCTGGTATGAGACGGCAGCTAAAGATAATCCACAGTTATTATTTTTAGATAAGGCCTCGGTCATGCAACACGCGGCCACTCACGCCAGTGAGGCGCAATTTCCCGATGTCATGGGCATTGGTGAGTTACGCCTGCCACTCAGCTATCACTTTGCCCCGGGTGAAGAAGATGATGGTGTCACCGCGCACATTCCGCTGACGGTGTTGAATCTGGTCCAAGAGGCGGCATGTAGCTGGTTGGTACCGGGCTTGCGCAAAGAAAAACTGGTGGCCATGATCAAGGCCTTACCCAAATCACTGCGCCGCCATTTTATCCCGGCACCGGATTATGCGGAGGCATGTCTTGCTGCCATTGACTCCGTGCACGTCCCTTTTAACGATGCGGTGACACAACAGCTCTGCCGCATGAGTGGCGTGGAGATGAGTAACACCGCCTGGGATACCAATGATCTCCCAGTGCATTTACGCATGCGCTATGTCATTCTTGATGATCAGGGTAAAACACTGGCACAAGGCCGTGATCTCAGCGCCATCAAGGCACAACTCAAGGTCAAGACCCAACATATCTTTGATAAAAAACTTACCTGGCAATTACCCCAGGGCAACTTTACTGACTGGCCGTGTGCGAGTCTGCCTCAAACGCTGACACAACAACAGGCGGGGCAAACCATCACGGGTTATCCCGCCTTTGTTGCAGATGCCGGTCAGATCAGCGTGAGTGTTTTTCCTGATCAGGCGCAGGCCCAGCAAACCATGCGTCAGGGCCTGCATACTCTGATTAAACAACGCCTTGCCAAGAAATTAAAATATCTGACAAAAAATCTTCCCCACTTAAAAACAACCTGCTTGTGCCTGGCGACCCGGATTGATTGCGTCACCCTCACCGAGGATTTACTCGATGCGATTATTTATCAGGAATTTTTTGATAAAACACCGTTTGATTATTCGCAGCGTGAGGCCTTTGAGGCGGCAGTGGCCCGTGGTAAACCCAATTTAGTTGATGCCGCCAATCAGCTGGCGAACAGTCTGCATCTGCTGGCACAACAATATCAGACCGCCTGCGCTCAATTGGCTAAGCTGACAAATGCTGATCTGCTTCAAGACGTTAATCAACAACTCGAGTATTTGGTTTATCCAGGATTTATTTCACAGACACCGCCGTTTTGGCGTGAGCATTGGTTGCGGTATTTAAAAGGTATTAA
>JANNJI010000233.1:0-2270 GCA_031405795.1 Gammaproteobacteria bacterium | reverse complement strand
CACCAATTGCTGGTCAGGACCATAGATTGACACCAGATACGGCTCAGGAAGTGCCGCATAAATCTGCACCCGACCGGGATCCTCATCATCTTTGTCAACATAGCCGACCAGCGCAAATCGATTATTGGTGATGCCCTGACTGACCGGTTCGATCTCGCGGCGGCGTTGTTGTTGATGTGCGCGGTGAATCCGTGCCAGTAAACGCCGCTCGCACCAGTGTGGTTGATCACTGTGCGAATTAAATTTCCCCTGGATTACAAAACCTTGTTGTTCGAGTTGCAACAAGGCCGATTCTATTCCACTGATCGATATACCCAGCGGTTGTGCAAGTTGCGCAGCAGTAACAGGACCGAGATATTCCAAACGGCTGCGCAACAAGGCGAGCAAGCCGGTATTGTGATCGGGTGTTGTTGTCAGTGGCGCTATCTCTGGTATGCAGTGTATTTCTGGTATACACGCAAGCAAATCCGCCAGGCGTTCAGCGGCGACATAAATGGGGGCTTGATTGTTATGCGTGACCTGCGTGATACGACCTTGTTGTAACAAGTCGTCGATCAATGCTGACCAGTTATCAGGATTGGGTTGCGCGGCGGGGAAATGGATTGCTTGTATCACTTCCTGTTCGGTGATGAATCCCATCATCACGATGGCGTCATGTAATTCATCGCTACTACTGGCTTGTGGCCAGGCATCTTGTTGAATCTGCGCGACGGCCTCTGGATTGAGTCGGCTCAGTTGCCGTGCGGTGGCGAGATCTAATTGCGATGATTGTTTGACATTATGCGTGCGGCGTTCTTCGGCAGCACCGTCATCCAAAAAGGCATACGGCCGTGCGGTTAAGATCTCGGCGGTTAACGGTGATGGCCCGGTCAGGTCGCGGCAATGAATGCGCACCTCACCGGCGGCAATCCGTTGATAAAGTTGTTCCAGTGCGGTGATGTCCATGGTGTCATGCAAACAATCGTGCAGGGTTTGTTGCACCAGCGGGTGATCGGGGACTTCACGATCACCGGCGATATTTTCCAAACAGGCGAGTTGATCGGGGAAGACCAAGGCGATCAGATCCTCGGCATCGCTGCGTTGAAACTGGGCCGGGACACGTTTGCCATTGCGCAGGCGTAACACCGCCAGACTGATGTTAGTGTTCCAACGCCAACGCGTGGCGAACATCGGAGCGGCGAGCAGGGCTTGTATCAACACCGTGCGCACACTGTTGGCATGCAGGTAATGTACAACCTCTTCTAACGGAAAACTGTGCGTTGGTCCCAACGATAAAATAATGTGGTTGTCGGTGGCGGAGGCCTGTAATTCGAAATTGAATTTGCGGCAAAAGCGTTTGCGTAACGCCAGTCCCCAGGCGCGATTCACTCTGGTACCGTAAGTGCTATGGATGACCAAATGCATATCGCCGGTGTCATCAAAGAAGCGTTCAAAAATAATGTCGTGCAGCGTCGGTAACACACCCAAGGCGGCCTTGGCACAACCTAAATATTCCGCGAGTTGTTGCGCCACCGCCGGTGTTAAGGCATAACTTGTCTGTAACCAGTGCAATGTGGCATCGAGACCGTTATCCAAGTGGGGTGAGATCTCGCTACGCAATTGCGATACCGCTTGTGATAATTCAATGGTACGGCCTGGTGATTCACCGAACCAGAACGGAATATTTGGTTGCTGGCCATGCGCGTCTTCCACCAGCACGCGGCCTTGTTCGATCTTGAGGATGCGATACGAGGTGTTGCCCAATTGAAAGATGTCGCCGGGAATACTTTCAAAGGCGAAGTCTTCATTGAGCGAGCCGATGAAGATTGCTTCGGGTTGCAGGATGACATCGTAATCGAATTGATCCGGGATCGCGCCGCCGTTTAAGATCGCAACAAGGCGTGCGCCGGGACGCGTGCGTAATTCATCCTGTACCCGATCATGAAACAGATAAGCACCACGTCGGCCACGCCGCGTGCTGTAGCCTTCCACTAACATGCGTAGCACGGCGTCGTAATTGGCGCGGGTTAAATCCCGATAAGACCAGGCGCGGCGGAATTGTTCATACAAGGCCGTTGCATTCCAATGTTGCGCCGCGACTTCGGCGACAATCTGTTGCGCCAACACATCCAGCGGTTGTTCCGGGATATGGATGGCATCGAGTTCCTGGCGTTGGATCGCGGCGAACATTGCGGTACATTCGACCAGATCATCGCGGGTGAGCGGGAATAACAGGCCCTTGGGCGTGCCGTGAATCGAATGACCGGAACGGCCAACGCGTTGCAAAAACG
>JANNJI010000232.1:0-1235 GCA_031405795.1 Gammaproteobacteria bacterium | reverse complement strand
TTGGCATCCCGGCGCTGACCGCCCTGCACGCACTGCTGATGGCCGGCAGCGATGGCGCCAGCGTGGCCGGCCAGCGCGTCAATACCACGAGCCTTTAAGTCAGGACCCAGAGCGCAAAATGTCAGATTATTCATTGCGCTTTTTATCTTGTCGGCAACGGCGGTGCCTTTCATTGCCCCATACACACCATCCTCAAAAAACAAGACAGTGTTACCTTTCGCAGCAAGACGTAGACACGCCTCAAGCGAATTCTTTTCAAACGGTGACTTATTTACTGTATGTAATGTCGACATGGGAGGCCTCGGTTAGAAGTTCAGTAACACATCTTGCTCTTCAAGAATCTTGGCAAGAGCGGCGGCACTGACAACTTGAATCGAATCCTTTTCCGCATAGTTGTCGTTTTCGTCCTCATATTTTAACGGCAGTAAATCATTGGCCGTTAAACCACGCAAGTCCAGCGATTCTTTCTCTACGTAAAGGTTGGTAACACCATAATCACCTAGCGCGGAGTAAGTAGGAGAGAAATTTTTTGTACTGAGCTGTGACGTATCCTGACCTTTAACGATCTGAAAAACTCCGTCATCGACAAATGCCAAATTAACTTGTTGATCAAACGCTGCACCGATAAGAACAACCTCAAGCGATTCCCACGCGTAAACAGTGCCGTAGGGGGCGCGTCGGTTAATGAATAGAAATTTCTTTATACTAGACATGAATCCCCCATTTAGTCCCCAAAAACAACCATACGATCGCACTGAATACAGGCTTCGATAAGTTGACCAAGCCCTGAGATTCGAAACCCTTCAGCGATATTGTTCCCATCTTTACCGTTACGCTTTTGTTCGCCAGCGTCGACGATACCCCGGCGTTGTGCGGCGGCCACACAAACGACCAAATCAATATTGTGATCCTTTGCCAGTTTTGACCAGCTATTTACAATATTGCGATCATCTTGTGGTGGCGTGGTAAAGCGGGTGCCGTTATTCACTCCATCGTGATAGAAAAACACACGAAAAATTTCATGTCCCGCTTCCACCGCGGCCTTGACATAATTCAAGGCCGAAAGGGAAGCTTGGTGAGTGTATGGACCTTCACTAACTTGAATACCCAGTTTCATATACCGTCCTTAATTATTAGAAGCGGATATGCGTGGAAGCATTCAAGCTGTTACGAGCGCCTTTCCAATTATCGATATGATACTTGGTGAAGGGCAGGCCGGTTTTTTCGAAGAATCT
>JANNJI010000231.1:0-5921 GCA_031405795.1 Gammaproteobacteria bacterium | reverse complement strand
AATATCGCCAGACGTAACAATGAGTATCACCTGGCTATTCGTGCTTACATGCGCATAGAAGAACAAGACCCGGAATATTTACCGGAAGTATTACCTTTTCTCGAACAATGTTATCAACAGTTGGGGGATATTGCTCAGTGGCGAACCTATTTGCAAGGCCTTATACAGCGGCCGGGCGGGGCTTGTGTGGCATTGTTGTTGGCAGATACCATCCGTCAACAAGACGGTGACAACGCGGCAGAGTTATTTCTTGAGAAAGAACTAGAAGCAAGACCTTCTATTCGTGGGATTGATAAGCTCATTGAACTTAACATTGCGCCAGCAAACGAAGCCGTCCGGATAAAGCTGAATAGACTAAAAGATGTCACGGCACGGTTATTAAAAAATAAACCTACCTATAAATGTAAAAGCTGTGGATTTTCCAGCAGGGTGTTATATTGGCAATGCCCAAGTTGTCGCCACTGGAATACCGTCAAACCACTCCAGGAAAATGAAATCAAACAATGAACAGTTCATCACGTATTATCGTGGCATTGGACTATGCCAATCCCAACGATGCACTCAAGCTGGTATCACAATTGGAACCGAGTCGGTGCAAACTTAAAATCGGCAAAGAATTATTTACCCGTGTGGGCCCGGATTTTGTTCGGGATCTGGTGAAGAAAAAATTTGATCTGTTTCTGGATTTAAAATTCCATGACATCCCGAATACCGTTGCCCGAGCCTGTGCTGCCGCTGCGGAACTGGGTGTGTGGATGGTGAATGTACATGCACTGGGCGGAAGAAACATGCTGCTAGCAGCGCACGAGGCCCTGCAGCAACGTGACAATCCGCCATTGCTCATTGCGGTTACCCTTTTAACCAGCATGTCACAAACGGATCTACTTGAGGTTGGTTTAACGGGAACTGTGGACGAGAATGTTTCACGATTAGCGCATTTGACGCACCAGTGCGGATTGGATGGTGTGGTTTGCTCTGCACTGGAAGCCAAATCCTTACGTAATCTGACCAATACCCATTTTAAATTGGTCACTCCTGGAATACGTTTTGCTGATTCCGCAACAGAAGATCAAAAGCGTATTGCCACCCCGCAGTTTGCGCTCGAACAGGGTGCCGATTATCTGGTTGTTTGTCGGCCAATTACTCAAGCCACCAATCCCATGGCTGTGATCGAGCGGATCGAAGAAGAAATTAATTCATCTGCTTGTTGAGAATTTCATGGCGACTACACTAATACCTGATCAATTATTACTTCGTTTCCGGCCAACGGACACGCAGAACGGTATCAGCCGTTCAACGGTGAAAAAATTGGCCGAATATCCCGGTTTCACAGAGGAAACGCAAGTAATTCACTATGCGCTGAGTAAGCTGGCGAAAGATGTGCTGCCAGCGTATGAAGCCGACGACAGCGTGGAGAACCATTAGTGCCTGGCTCCGTTTAGCGTCTGCGGATGTTGTGCTGCTCAGCAGTGATTATTTTATCTAATTTGTTACTGTTTAATTTTCTTTCCTGCTTTTCGCAGGCCATCAAATATTGCAGTGGTTATAGCATCAGGAAATCCATGTGGAAGGTGGGCGGAAACATATTCAATGACGGTATCAATCGCAGCGACTGTCGTAGAAAAAGTCTCTTGCATCTCTGCTTCGGGAAAATCGACTTTCCTGGACTCATCAAACCAATGTCTCGGCAGAATCTCGTTCCAGGTATAGTGGGTATTCTTTCCGTGCAAAGCCATCGCCATTTGCATTTTTTTGTATTCAACCTGTCGTCTTGCTGCCAGCGGGTATGCAGAAATAACATCATAGAGAGGCGTGAGCTCAAAACGGCCACCTTGTTTCAGGAAAATACTGAAATTTTTTGCATGACCATCAATGGCACCAAGCAGCCAAAAAGTAAAAACGGATTGCATAAATTGTTTTCGATTATGCTCAGGATGAATGGACGCTTTGAGTACATTCATAATAGAAGCAATCCCGGGACCACCATCATGTTCATATTTCAGTGCGGGAGCGCAGCCGTTTGCTTGGCACATATCTTCTTGTGGATGACGAATGAACCATGTCTTGTCTGCGGACAGTTCACGGTCAAAGCGTTCAACAATGAGTACTTTCATTTCTTCAAATGTCGCTATTTGGGTACTTGGCACGGGTAATCCAAAGGCCCTGAGTATTTCTAAACATAACCATTCGTTTTCTATGCTGTCTGACAAATCAATCCCACTATGTTCAATTCGTCCAATGGGTAACTTAAAGATATGGGTTGTAGGTGTTGCGTTGTGTGGGCGTTGCCATTGACCGCTGTGCCATAGCAAGGCCGTTTTCTCTTGTACGCCCGCTATGGATATCCGGAAATCCTGTTCTTTTGACATTCCCAGAGGCAGGGTTTTGTAATTGCGCAGGATCGCTGCGATCTCTGCAGTGGTTAACGGCGTGGCTTCGATTTTTTTTGCGTTTATCTCTACCTGCTCACTCATAAGCTGAATGGCGCCCACACAGTCCACCCCGATGTGTGCGAGCAAATCAAAAGGTCGATTGGTGTTTGCGCTGAACCTGGCTTGAATACGATTTCTTATGTCAGGGCTATCGGGCAAGAGGTTGTCAAAATAGTTATAGACCCTGTCGCCTTTGTGCGTCTTGTCGGTCAGTTGTAATGACAAGGAGAGGGGAACCGCCCCGCGGCGTGAGAGCCAGTCATCGCCATAGATGAGTTCCTGTGACCCGCTGCGGTGCTGGATATACTGACCCACCTCATAGCCATTCATATAGATGAAGAGTGAGGCCATTACCAAAGTGGCTCTTTCTGTGCGGCATGGCTTCTGGGTTCAAGGTGCATTTCTAATGCGAGGGCTGACATGAGCTTGAACAGGGTTCCCAGCTGTATGCCAGAAACCCCGGCCTCCACCTGTGAAACTGTTTTCTGCGACAGATTAAATTTTTTTCCCGCCTCGCTCTGTGTCAAACCAAGCTCCTTGCGATACCGGCGGAGGATTTTGCCCAGCGTTTCAGGGGTTGTGATGGGTATCATAGCATTCTCGTCGTCTGTGATTGGTGTTGCAGCGTGTAGGGCATCCCCGGAAATTCCAGAGTGCCTATTGTATAAATGAAAAGTATATATCATGAATATACCAATATGGTAATAAAACATAATTATTACCTAAAAGGAATATTATCCAAAATTTTCTATTAGGACTAATTTCTAAAGTAAACCGCTTGGGTAACATACTGATTTGCATGGACACTTCCATGTCACCGCCCCAATAGTCGAAATTGCCAGGCAATATTTCACGAGATCGGGCGTATCTCAGGCCGCTTTATCAGGAAATAAACCGGGCATCCAGCGCAGCGCCAGTGTTGCTGGAAAGGCGAGACGCAATGGCGAACGCATACTTTGTGAGGTCAGCACACCTTTTTCGAGCAGGACCGCAACAATGTGACGGGCCTGACGCTCACCGGTGTCAATGATGTTGGCAGTATCTGCACGCGGGAGTTCACCGCGATAGAGTACGGCTTCGAGGATGCGGCCTGATTTTGGTGGTAACTGATCTAATCGGATCGCTTCTTCAGCCCACTGCAGGATGCGCGCGCGCAGCTGGTCTGGTTGCACAAGGCGTTCCATGAAAGTGATTTGATCAATGCACGTAGTAAGGAAGAATTTTGTAAATTCCGTGAGCGTTTCTTCACTCAGGTGGCCTCTGCCATCGAGATCGTTACGTCTGGTTTGATCGCAGGCCGCAAGGTGTGCTTTGTAAGTATCGACGTTGCGAGCGAGGCCACGGGCAATTGACCACACGGCGCCGGTATCAAGTGACTCTAACAGTATTGCATGTGACATAAGCCGTGCGACGCGGCCATTACCATCGAGAAAAGGGTGAATCCAGACGAGGCGGTGATGCGCTGCCGCCGCGGCGAGTATCGTTTCGGTTTTACCGAGGCAACCGTAGACCTTTTCGAATTGTTGGAGAAAGCGCGGCACAGCAGGTGGGCTGATCGCGACGTGGTTACCGACCACGATATCACCCTGGCGCAGTTCACCGGCGATGGATTTCGCGGATAGCTTCAACGGTGAGTGTGCGTCCATGGAGGCTGCCGCCATCGATCCAGGATTGAACCATAATATGTGCTTTCGCTTCGAGTTGGAGGTCACGCTTCTTCGCGTCTTTGCTATAGTCGTCCTTGAGGGCGCGCTCAATATCAATGGGGTGTGTGTCGTGTTCTTCGATCAAATTGCTGTAGTAGCAGTTCATTGACCGTACGAGATGGGCCAGCGAGGAGAGCAGGCTGTCTGGCAGGGAACGCCGGAAGCTGGCGTTTTTCTGAACCAGTTCAAGGGCGAGATCAGTCAGAGCAGCTCGCTGGCGGGAACTGCTGCTAATAAGCATTGGTTCCATTAGCGATGGCCGTTTCGCCACGGTCTATGACCGGTTTAATGTACGCATTATTTTTAGCCATAGTCCATTGTATATCAAATAGTTATTTACAATTCAATCGCTGCATGTGTCCACTTATAAGTCCGGTCGGCATTGTCATGGCCTCTGAGTAAATTACCCCGTTTATGACACGTGCGAAGATGATTATCTTCGTTGCGATACTACCCACTTTATCAGCGGTGTGTGCGGCACCGAGATCAACATCAATAACGTAGAATTATTAACCAATATTAAAGAAATTGGTTAAAGTCTACTCGCTACAACAGAGATGTTTTGCGCGTTGCAGATAGTACGGGCAAAAACATTGAGAAATAAATACAGTTATTTATTAGCTCCTTCTCAACCACAATGAAGTAATTCAATTCACATGAAAAAGGCGCTGTAAGGCGCCTTTTTCATTGGAATTAAACCTATGGGGTTGCTACACTCAAGCCCGTTCAACAGTTGAACATGAGCCATTATGATAAGTGATGAAATTAAGTACCACTTGTTGAGCCTGCTGGAAAAGGATCCGCACCTAAGCCAGCGTGATATGGCCAAGGCAATGGGAATTAGTCTGGGTAAAGTGAATTATTGCCTCAAGGCACTGGTGGAAAAGGGTGTGATCAAGGCGAAGAATTTTTATCACAATAGCAATAAATTTTCCTATTCCTATTATTTAACCACTAAGGGTGTTCAGGAAAAAACCACCGTCACCTTTCGATTCCTCAAACAAAAGATAAAAGAATACGAAGTACTCAAGAACGAAATTGAAAATATCAAGGCAGACGCATCGATCCTCAATGCGGCAAAGCATCACAACGATAGTGTGAAAAATTAAGATGTATCAATACGACAGCGCATTAAAAGCGTGGTATTTAGTTTTTACTAAACCAAGAATGGAGAATGTCGCTCAATCAAATCTTGAGCGTCAGTCTTACCATACGTATTTGCCAAAGGTCCTCCTCAACAAACGTGTCCGTGGCCGCTACTCACTCAAAAGCGAAGTGATGTTCCCGCGTTACCTGTTTATTCATCTGGATACGGTGACTGACAACTGGATGCCAATCCGTTCCACCCTGGGAGTGTCCCATATGGTGCGATTCGGCGGCATTCCCGCGCAGGTGCCAGAGGCATTACTGCAACAATTACATAGCCGGGAAGATATGCAGGGTAATACGGTTTTGCCTGTGCGTGAACTTACGCCCGGTGATCCGGTTGAGATTCTTGAGGGGCCAATGGCCGGGTATATCGGTGTGTTTGAGCATCACGCCAGTTGCGAGCGCGTGCAGATTTTACTGAAGATTGTTGGTGAACATACGCGGGTCAGTTTGGATCGGCATAGTATTCAGTTGGCGATGTAGTCAAGTAACATACGGATAATGTTGTATATTGTCATTTCAAGATAACGAGAAATGACAAGTTAACGAGCGGGTTTAGTTTTTTGCAGACTGTAAGTTATGATGCTGTAGTGACACGGCAGGGCGGTAGCGTGCCGGAAACATTTTTTTATAT
>JANNJI010000230.1:0-1748 GCA_031405795.1 Gammaproteobacteria bacterium | reverse complement strand
TGGCACTGGTTAATGGGGAGGGTGATTTGTCTTTTTGAACTTACTTTGGGCATGGGCCACCTCTTTACTTTCAATAGGATAGTAAAGATTAAACCGGCCTTTACTATCCGTCAACTCTAAAGGATTTCTTTGCCGCTTGTTGAAAAACTCAGAACGTACTGAGAATTCTTTAAACCGACTCACGTCGATAGCCAGAAGCCTATTGATATATAGGTTCCGGCTCGCACGGCGTTTGGCCGGAATGACGAGAAGCGGTTGAATGTCAAGTTTTTCACCAAACCGTCAGAGAAAGTCTCCTAACCGTGCCGATGGCCACCATTGGCATCTTCCTCCTCACACTTTCCGCGCTTTATCCGATAAATACCTCACACTCGAGGCTATCGGTCCTTGCATTGTCTGGCTATCCTCATCTATAAAGGTATATTAACTCAAGGCGACTCAACGGTTTATGGCAACACCCAACCCAACTACCCAATTAAGCGGCCTGGCCCGGCGGCTGGTGCTCGACAATAGGATCACCGAGGCCAAGGTGGCCGAGGCGCAAACCAAGTCCGCCCTGCAGAAAATCCCCTTTGTCACCTATCTGGTGAACCAGAATCTGGTCAGCAGCCGCGATGTGGCCTGGGCCGCCTCCGAGGAATTCGGCGTGCCGGTGCTGGATATCGAGTCCACCGAGATTGACCCTGAGGTGGTGAAGCTGGTGGATGAACGGCTGGTGCGCAAACACAATGCGCTGCCGGTGTTCAAGCGCGGCAACCGGCTGTTTCTGGCGGTCTCTGACCCGACCAATCTGCAAGGGCTGGATGAGATTAAATTCCATATCGGCATGGGCGCGGAGCCGATCCTGGTGCAGGACGACAAGCTCGCCAAGGCGATTGAAAAGGCCTTGTCTGCGGCGGACAGCACCATGGCTTCATTATCCGGCGATACCGACTTGGATAATGTTGAATTTGGCGAAGATGACGCTGGGTTGGGGCAAGACCTGTCCTCCTCCGAGGTGGACGACACCCCGGTGGTGCGGTTTGTGAACAAGGTGCTGTTGGATGCGATCAACAAGGGCGCCTCGGATATTCACTTTGAACCCTATGAAAAGCATTACCGGGTGCGTTTTCGCACCGACGGCATGTTGTATGAAGTCGCCTCCCCGCCGATTGGGCTTGCCCCCAAGTTATCGGCACGTATCAAGGTTATGGCGCGGCTGGATACCTCGGAACGGCGCATCCCGCAGGATGGCCGGATCAAAATGAGCCTGTCGAAGAACCGCGCCATCGATTTTCGTATCAATACCTGCCCCACGGTGTATGGCGAGAAGATCGTGATGCGTATCCTGGATTCCAGCGCTGCCAAGCTGAATATTGATGTACTGGGTTTTGAGCCGGAACAAAAACAGGTTTATCTTGATGCGCTGGCCAAACCCTATGGCATGATCCTGGTGACCGGACCGACCGGTAGTGGTAAGACCGTGTCGCTGTACACCGGCGTGAGTATCCTGAACAAGCCCGGGGTGAATATCTGCACCGCGGAAGACCCGGCGGAAATTATGATTCCGGGGATCAATCAGGTGAACGTCAATAACAAGGTCGGCCTGACCTTTGCCACCGCCTTGCGCGCCTTTTTGCGTCAGGACCCGGACATTATTCTGGTCGGTGAAATTCGTGACCTGGAGACCGCCGAGATCGCGGTGAAGGCCGCGCAAACCGGTCACTTGGTGTTATCCACCCTGCACACCAACGACGCCCCGCAAACCC
>JANNJI010000229.1:0-5825 GCA_031405795.1 Gammaproteobacteria bacterium | reverse complement strand
GGCCAGCAGGATTACGGCGCTAAATTGCGCTCGATCCGTAGAGGATACTAAGTAAGATCCGACCAATTACGCTTGGCCTTGATGCGCCTATCGTTGATGAGGGCAGCAACGAATACCTCAAAGCGGGGCTTCACCGCGAGTGTTTGAACGGCCTGGACCTCTTCCAATACTTCCGCGTACAACTTCATGACACGAACCAGTCTCAGTCGCTTGATCGCTGATCCGGCATCTGCATCCTCCGCCACGGCCAGGCGATAGAACAAATACATGACCTTTTGCGTGTTGTCGCAGACATTACCCTGGCGATCAACGTGCGGGGTGAATTTCGGTGCAATGACCCGCAACAATTGCGCAAAGGTATGACCAGGCAAGCAGTAACGGTTCACATCATCGGTCATGAGTACCATCACGACAAAATCCAATAAGGGCAGGATACGTTCGCGTGAGCGGCCCATGTAATCCGCTAACACCATTTCATATTCTGCCGGAGCGAGTAAAAATGCCGTGCCTAACCACAAGGCATAACGCGCCGGTTCATTCTGATTCCAATTTTCCAACGCCTGCTGTGCCACTGCTAACAGTGGATCGCTGTCTGCCACACGTAATGCCACATGCAAGATATCGCGCAGGGGTTTTTTGCGGCATTGTCGCCAGTCGCGCAAGATCGGTAACACCAGCTGCCGGGTGATGTTGTCATTCGCTTGATGGCTGATGATCGGGTACAGCCCCGGCAAATAATCCAAATCACGTGTTATCAATTGTTGCCAGAATGTTGTAAGTGCCGCCGCAACCAGGTTTTGTTTGTGTTGGACGATGTACGTTAACCACTGATCCGCGAGGGCGGTTTGATTGGCATAATAAAAACATATCAATGCCACCAGTGTTTTATCCGGCAAGGCCAGCGCCGCAGCTGGGTTGTCCTGCATCAAACGATCAATCCCGGCGAGCATGACATAACCCATGTCTAAGGGTTGTTCCGCAATCAGGCTGTCCGCAATGGTGGCCGGAGCAGCGAGATCATCGCGCAACAAGGCCGCCGCGAATCCCTGCCATATTGCTTCTTCCAGTAAAGGATTTGCCAGGATCCGCAATCGATCAGCCGGGGCGATACTGTTATCCATATCCAGAAACAAGCCCAGATAGGCCTTAGCAAATTGCGCCAGACTCTCAGTATCGCGGCCTTGTTGTATTTCGATGAGCCGTGGCAATAGCGTTGCATCATTCTCGCGGCGCGCGAAGGCTTTATTGTTGTATTCTTCGTCGAAACGCTGTTGTGGGGTTTGTGCCATTGGCTGGGCAGTACCATTCAATACAAAATACAGGTGGCGATTTTCATTGCGTCACGACATGCAAGCCGAAGTTTTTATGTTATTCCCATCCCAAAACAAAAACGGGGCTTGCGCCCCGTTCTGTATGCAAAGCATTACCGTTTATTTAAAGAAATAAGCCGAACCGGAATTAACCGCATTGAACAGACTCGGCGGAGGATTAAGGCCTTTTCCTCCTTTATCCTGGAACACCGCACCGCTGACCAGGGTATCGCCCCAAACACTTACCGCATAACCAAAGACGGCAAAGTTTTCCGTATCAGAGGCCTTAATGTAGGCCTGTTGTGTCCATATACCATCGGCGCCACGAAGGAAGGCATAGGCCGCCCCCGACGAGCTACAGGCATTGTTCAACTGATCACCGTTGATCCCGGTGGCCGCACTCGACTCGCTCTGAGCCGCCACTACCAGTGTGTTTTCCCATAAACTGACGCCACCGTAGTATCCAAAAGAATCGCCGGCATTGGGATTCGAGGCTTTAATATAGGCTTCTTGTGACCAGCCACCTTCATTATTGCGTGTGTACACATACACTGCACCCGCACTTCCAGCTGCATTGTTGGTTTGATCGCCGTTGATACCGCCCAAAAGGCTGGCCTCACCAAACGCCCCCACCGCCAGCGTCTCACCCCATAAGGCAACCCCGGTACCAAAAAAATCCGCCGCGTTCGTATTGGAGGCCTTCACATAAGCCTGTTGCGTCCACAACCCCGTCGTGTCGCGCACGAACACATACACCGCACCGGCTGACGATAGCGCATTACTCGCCTGATCACCGCCAACCCCAATTGCCGCACTGTCTTCGCCGGTTGCACCCACCGCGATAGTATCTTGGTGGATCGCCACACTGATACCAAAACTATCCCCCGTTTGGGTATTGGAGGCCTTCAGGTAGGCCTGTTGCGACCAAGCCCCCGCAACGCGGGTAAAGACATAGGCCGCGCCGGACTGAATCGCGCTGGTGTTGTTTTCCGCGCCGTTCACACCCGTGGCATTGCTGTCATCCATGTGTGCGCCAACTACGATCGTATCCTGCCATAGCCCGACGCTCTGGCCAAAACTGTCGTTGCTGGTGGTGCTGCCCGCCGTTGTGATCGTGGTATGCGAGGCCTTCAAATACGCCTGCTGTGACCAAGCTCCGGCGGCATCACGCACAAACACGTACGCCGCACCGGCATCCACGGCCAGATTATTCGTTTGATCACCATTCATACCGGTGGCGCTGCTGTCCTCACCCGGTGCACCAACGACCAATGTATCGCCCCACAGCGCGAGGCTGGTGCCAAACGCATCATTTGCGCCAGGGTTGGATGCCTTGAGATAGGCCTGTTGTGACCATGCCCCGGCGGCATCACGTACAAACATATACACCGCACCGGAACCCGACACGGTATTATTCAACTGATCACCATTCACCCCGGCGGCACCACTGCTCTCAAAGATTGAACTGACCGCCACGGTGTTGCCCCAGACCGCCACCGCGCTGCCAAAGGAATCGGTGGCATCACTGTTAGAACTCTTGGCATAGACACTTTGTGCAAAGGTACCCAAGGCCTGACGTGTCAAACTGAGGTTATAGGTATTAACGTTACCGTCAATTCCCGTCACGACAACCGCAATCGGATTCACCCCTTCGGTGAGGTGTATAGCCTGACTCGCCACACCAGAGTCAACTGGTAATCCATTGACAGTGATAGTTGAAGTGGTACTGGAGGCCGTGGCAGTGAGACGTACCACGCTCGCCAGGAAACCTACCTGTGCGGTGTAGGTTGCCGCCGCTGGGTCAAAGGCCGGACTCAGCGCACCCACTGACAAGGACAAGGCGCTCAAACTGGTGTCTGCCTGACGCAATACATTAATGCTGTAGGTACGTTTGGTCAGCAGATCCGCCGCCGTGGCAACCACGGTAATTAAATTATTGCCCGGCTGCAAACTGATCGGACTGCTGGCCACACCGGAAGCGGTGGCAACGCCATTAATCGTCAGGGTCGAACCGCTATCCACCACCGCGGCGGTTACCTGCACCGCTGTCACCGCTGTCGCCACCGTGGTGTTATAGGTAAAGGTAGAGGCGGAGAACGCCGGAACAAGCGTACCGGTGGACAACGCCAATGCACTGAGATCCGCATTGGCACTCGCCGCACGCGTCACGGTCAAGGTGTAGGTCTTGCTTGTCACCTTATCCGCTGCCGTCACCACCATAGGGATAATGTTAGCCCCCACGCTTAAACTAAAACCAACCCCCGGATTACCCGAGGTACGTGACTGACCATTGATCGTTAATGTCGCGCCGGTATCCGCCGTGGTGGCGGTGATCTGTATCGCGCCTACCGTGTTATCGACCTGCGCGGTGTAATCCAGGGTGTTGCTCGCGAACACCGGTGCCAAGGTACCGGGCGCGATGGTCAACGCACTTAAATCCGCATTAGTGCTCGCCGCTGCACGATGAATGGTGATGGTGTACACCTTGCTACTCACCGCATCCGCCGCGGTCACGATCACGTTAATCGTATTCACACCGATCGCCAGATTGATCACGGCGCTGGGTACACCTGACGCTACCACTTGACCATTGATCATTACGCTGGCAGCGGCATCGGCGGTGGCCGCCGTGACCTGTGTCGATGCAACGGCATTGACCACGTCGGCGCTGTAAGCCGTTGTGTTCACGGCAAAGGCGGGATTCAATACAACACTCGTGGCACTCAACGCGCTCAAATTCGCATTGCTGCTGGCCGCACGCGTGATACTGACCGTGTATGTCTTGCTGGTGACATTGTCCGCTGCCCTTACCACCACAGAAACCAGATTCGTCCCCACGTTCAAGGCCAACGCCGCGCTGGGCGTACCGGATGCCGTCGCCTGTCCGTTAATGGTCAGCGAGGCACCGCTATCGGCGGTGGTCGCGGTGAGTT
This sequence comes from Gammaproteobacteria bacterium, assembly GCA_031405795.1. Lineage (GTDB taxonomy): Bacteria > Pseudomonadota > Gammaproteobacteria > UBA6429 > Thiohalophilaceae > JACQBC01. The sequence continues at coordinate 1,582 of JANNJI010000229.1, read as the reverse complement.
GAGTCGATGCCACATTATTTGGTACGTTCACGCTGTAATTAGTAACACCCGGTGCAAACGCGGGATTGAGAGTGCCGGATGAGATCGCTAAGGCACTCAGATCGGCATTGGTGCTGACTGCACGCGTGACGCTGATGGTTGTTGTCTTCGTCGTTGCTGCACCTGCGGCGGTCACTATCACACTGATTGCGTTCACTCCAACGACCAGATTGATCGGCGCACTTGCTGTACCCGACACTACGGCCTGACCGTTGATCATGACGCTGGCACCGGCATCAGCGGCGGTAGCGGTGACTTGCACGGAGGCAATGTTATTAGCCACTTGCGCACTGTAACTGGTCACTGCGGCTGAAAACGCAGGATTCAACGTGCCTGCGCTGAGGCTCAAGGCACTTAAATCAGCATTGCCCGCTGTGTTGGCGGCACGCGTCACACTGACAGTATAGATTTTCTTCCTTTTCTCGTTGGCAGACGTCACAACAATAGAAATGAGATTGGTACCGACCTTCAGTTCAACCACCTCGCTGGGTGTGCCCGATATCTCCTTTTCCCCATTAATCTTTAACCTGGCTGACGAATTGGCCGTGGTAGCGGTGACGTGCAATGACGTCACATTGTTCGGCACGTTGACATTATAACTGGTGACACTCGCTGCAAACGCGGGATCCAAACTACCGTTGCTGACAATCAAACTACTCAAATCAGCATTATATTTACTGCTGCTCCCCCCATAACCGTTGCTTGAAGATGCGTACCTAAAGTTTATCATCCTCGCCAGGATTGACCATATATCTGCGTGCGACAGCTGCACCTGTTGATTAGTGGCGGTTACCCACCAAGGCGTTGGATTCGAATGGGCAGATAAATTCGCTGCCGCATTTACTGGATGGGAATGTTCCGCTGGGTGGGTATTCTCCCCCGCAACCACGGCGAGCGGGCTAACACAGAGCACTAACAACAGTGTACGTAAAAATTTCCCCATAGGGCTCATGGTGTTCATACTATTCTCTCCGGAAAGACAGCGCGTATTTGATGCGAAACTCGGTCCGTCTGTTTTATGCGATTGGTAAAAAATTGCAACCGAACTGACCATGGAATGTGACGCAGTTCACATTATGATTTGGGTTGATTTTTTGCCATTGTAGTGCTTCCGTAAATTCTGTAACAATTACTCCAGCATCCATGACCTAAAACCAAATCCACGCAGCACCGATAACTAGCGCTCCCGCGCCGTTTCCTTGACACCCTTGAGCAAGGGACTCAGGAAATATTCAATAAGCCGCCGCGAACCGGTCTTGATCTCCACCACCACGGTCATGCCTGGAGCGAGCTTTACGCTTTTGCCATTCTCAATTTGCATGATGGAATCCTGCAAACTGATTCTTGCGGTATACATCAGGCCCAGCTTATCTACCGGCACCGCGTCCTGGGAGAGATGCAACACCTTGCCGGGGATCAAGCCGTTCCTGGTATCGACCTGCGCGATCTGGCCGATGGTCAGGTCGCGGGCCTGGGTTTCGGCGATCCGAAGCTCCGCCTTCAGCCGGGTCGGGTCGGCGACGCGGGCCACGTTGGTGCCGGG
>JANNJI010000228.1:0-4968 GCA_031405795.1 Gammaproteobacteria bacterium | reverse complement strand
TGCCGCGCCAACACCCAGCTGATGTACATCAAACGAAAAAAATGACTGATAGTTCGCATGTGCGGAGTGTAATTCCTGTTTCGCCCGTAGGCGAGTTACTTTTTCTTGTTTGATACCAAACAATAGCCATTATTAACACGGCGCCCGGCCGCGCCGGGGCAGATCCCTTATTAGAAACCCAATTCGCGGTCTTTGTTTTTTTATTTACATCAAAAAATTGATTGTGCCGCTTTCGCGGGTGATCCCCTTTTTCGCCCGTAGGCGAGTTACTTTTTCTTGCATGCCCAAGAAAAAGTAACCAAAAAGAAGGGCACCCAATGCGGACGCAAGCATGTGAGGGGCGGGGCTTTGCCTCAATCTGTGTGGCGGTAAAGAGAGCATGGCGGTGTTCGGACGGAAGGTAACGACCTGATGCGAGTTAGGTCGTTATTATATACGACGAGGTCATTCTTGAAAAAATACGAGAATTGGGAAATGGTAACGGTTATTCAGGTTACCCACCTGATTGCTGTTAATGCAGATTCGTGGCTTTTTTACACCGCTACTTTTCTCGCGGCTGCACAGGACTGTTCACAGCGGGTGCGTTGCATCAACGTATTAACATCATCACCCTTACGCCACTGTGTCATGCCGTATTCAATCAGCAATTCATAATTATCATCCGCCGGGATATTGTTCAGCCGTTCGCTGATCTTGCCACGCAATTCGCTGGCAGCCTGTTCCTGTGTCTCGGGCATAATGAGCATAAACTCATTGTCATCGACACGGCCAATCACATCGGCCCAGCGCATTTGATCCATCAGGCTCTGGCTGATCTGTAGCAATAACGCATCCACCCGATCCTGGCTGACACAGGCACGATAATCATTCAGATTCACCAGCTGGATAATCATCACCGACAACAGGTTGCCATAACGCCGACTGCGTGAGTTCTGTTGTTCCAGATTTGCCAACATCGCACGACGGTTAAGCAGTCCCGTTACCGCATCCTTCGTATCTAGTTCCGCCACCTTGTTGTGCAGCACCGCGCACTCTCGCATCACCTGATTGAGTTGAGTGATGTCGTGGCAATAATGCAGCGTGTGATGACCCATCGCCACAGGTATGCATGCCAGATAATTTGTCGCGGCCTGACCCGCCTGCGTCAACGCCACCATTTCCTGGCTGAAAACCGCCTGCAGTTCGCCCGGCAATTGGCCTGAGGGTGTATCAATGAGTTGCGCGGTGGTCATACCACTCATTTTCACAAATTGTTGGTTGGCCCAGGTGATTTTGCCGTGTTGATCCACCAAAACCAGCCCTGCCGGCAGATTGTCGAGAAATTGTTGTACCCAGTGTCCGTCGAGATGTTGCAGCATGTCTCACCTTTGTTAGTCGATTGAATCCTTGAGGTCTTGGTTATCGGCAGCTTTTCGCACCACTAGAGTGATCCGTGTCAAATTTTTTGCTTTTCTGTGGCGACCAACACAATTTGGGCGGAATCTTGACGGACACCCAACTCAGGCCCACATCGATAATTACGCGCCCTGCCTCACAAAAATAGTCCCCTATGGTTTTGCAAGAAAGCCCTCCCATGGCCGATACCTTAAGGGATGGCGTATCTCAAGGCAAGGCAACAACAGGACGAACTGCCTGATTTCAAGGAAATCAAGCAGCGATTTGTCACACTCAACGAACAGCGCTTGCGTCGTGCCAAGGACGACATGCGCCTGCGGCAACGTGAATTTATTGAATTATTACCACTGCTGTATCACATCAACCACCCGTTGCTACCGGGATACATAAATAAGAATACCGTGGCGGGGTTGCCGGATTACGCCCCCAATGCTATCACCCTATCGCTGGCCCATCGCCTGGCAAAAAGCTTCAGCTATAAAAAGCGCGCCTACCGGCGTTTTCACATCCAGGCGATCTATTTAATGGGCAGCACCGGCACTATTGCTTATTCCAGTGACAGTGATTTTGATATCTGGATTTGTTACGACAGCAGCCTGAGTAAAGAACACATCACGGAACTGCGCGCCAAATCCGACGACATCGAACGCTGGGCCGCGACACTTGAGATCGATGCCCATATTTTTCTGGTAAACCCGGAACACTTCAGCCAAGGCCGCCACGGCCAACTCAGCAGTGAAGACAGTGGCAGCGCGTTACATTATTTATTGTTGGAAGAATTTTATCGCACCAGTTTATTACTGGCCGGACGCTTTCCACTATGGTGGTTGGTACCACCGGAGCAAGAAGCGAACTATGATGCGTTTGTCGCGGATATCAAGCTCAAACGTTATATTCACAGTCGTGACCTGATTGATTTTGGCGGCCTTCATCGTATTCCGGCAGAGGAGTTTTACGGCGCCACCTTGTGGCTGCTCTACAAAGGCATTACCTCCCCGTACAAATCGGTGATAAAAATACTGTTGATGGAGGCCTATGCCAGCGAATACCCGCACATCGACTTATTGGCGATGCGTTTCAAGCGGCTCATTTATGAAGGTGAGAACGAGATCAACAAGATCGACCCGTATTTAATGATGCTGCATAAAGTTGAACAATATCTGCAAAAAGAACCGGCAACACAACGGCGGGAGTTAATTCGCCGCAGCTTCTATATTAAGGTCAACGAAAAACTCAGTGAAACACACGATGATGAAGGCCATTGGCGCCGTCAACTCATTAGTGAGCTTACTCAGGCGTGGGGTTGGACGACCAGCCAAATGTTTGTCATTGATAGTAAACCCAACTGGAATATTTCCCGTGTGACACGCGAACGGAACGCCTTAATCCATGAGTTAACGCACAGCTACAAATTCCTGTCCGACTTTGCACGGCAAAATGCCGGATCTTCGATCATCAAGCCTGCTGATCTGACCGTCTTGGGCCGCAAGCTGTACGCCGCCTTTGAACGCAAGACCGGAAAGGTCGATATCATTTACCGTGGCGTTACCGCGGATCTTTACGAAACACACCTCTCACTGCATCGTCTGCCGGATGAACAAAATCGTTATTTCTGGGTGATATTCAGCGGCGTGGTGAATGAACGGGAAGTCTCCGGCGCTGCACCGATAAAACGCGCCTATAACCTGATTGAGGTCATTGCCTGGTGTTACTTTAACAAAATCATTTCGACGCACACGGTTACCGGCATTTATGCGGCAGGTGGTGAATTAACGAATAAGGAACTTAGCGCCATCGTCGCCACCCTGGAAAAGATGTTTCATGATAACTTGCTGCAATGCGATAACATCAACGCACTACGCAAACCCGCGACCATCTCACAGGTTGTGACGATCCTTAATGCCGGTGCAGACCCCTTCCGCGCTTATACCCGCCGCGGTGAACACATCACCACCAATCACACGGATGCACTACGTTTCGGCGGCCGACTTGAAAACCTGACCTTAAGCATTGATCAAATCATTGTTACCTCCTGGCAAGAGGTGATCACAGTGCACTACGACGGTATCGAAGGATTGTTCAAGTGTATGATGGATTATTCACAGTGGGCAGCCATTAACGGTGGGGAAAAACCGCCGTCACCCAACTGTGTGAGCTTCTCATGTTATCGCGGCAACGCCATCGCACAGCGTGTTACTGAACTGTTTGATTCCGTATTTAATTGTTTTTACACCCAGCACAGTCAACTGGACGCACATTATCTGATCGCCGTTGAGTGGGATTATTATCTTATCACCCATATCAATAACCGTCTGTCATGGCAAAAACTGGGAGATATCGAAAAATTCCGGCAATTCCTGGCCATGCCAACGCGATCAGTACGTCGACTCGTCTTTGATCCGCAGGCCTTCCAGGATGACGTGGTCGCACATCTTTATGCGCAACACCGGCCAGGCACGGTGCAATGCTTTATGCAAATTCAATCGAATCGTGCCATTGTCCATGTGCTGGATGAAATGGGCAGTTATCTTACCCAGGAGCTGGAGTTTTACGATGCAATTTCACTTATTCATCATTATCAATTGTTTTTTCAAAACATTCAGCAACGCATGCAATATCTTCGTACGCGCTATTCCTTAAAATCAGCATCCCCTGCCATCGAGTTCTATTACATCAACAAGGACCATGCCGGACATTGGCAGCTAATTGAACACAAAAACAATAATTTATTCAAACCACGGGCGTCTATTAACCTGCAGGCACTGGTTGACATGGTAGATACGGAGATATCATTACGCATCTATTGTAATGATCGTGAGTTTTCCACGCTTGAGTACGGAAAAAACATTTATCGCGAGGTTGTACAGTACGCCCTGACTCAGCGTGACAAAGACGAGAATTATCCGATTTACGTCACTGATATTGATTTATCACGTGTTATACTCAGCACCGACTCTGCTGAGATACAATCCATTTATTATTTTATGTACAAGAAACAAATCGAAGATTCGCTCTATGAACAGCTTCCAAAAACGTAAGCACACCTTACCGGGAAATCTCTAACTAACTGCCTTGCATCATAACGGCTTACAGTCCAGTTCAAAATCGACGTGATAATGCTCGTCATGCCGTACCCAGGCCTTTTGTTTTTGTAGCGTGACATGCTGCTTGAGGTAGGCGCCATGTTTACTCGCATATAAATTGGCATGGTAAGGCGGGTCGATGATCACACGCGTTATCTTGCTGTGCTCGTGTGCGGCGGCCTGATGTAACGCCATCAGGTGCGCCCCCAGCGCATCAAAATCGATGTGATACTGTGCATACCGGCCGGTGTTATCAAACTCGATATCGTAGCCATACCGGTTATTTTTTTGTGTCGGTAACTGCACGGAAAGATGGTTCTGATCCAACACCGGCACGATAAAATCCACACTGGTGCCGTTCTGATGGGTTTTATGCGGTGGGAAAGGCCCGCCTTTTTTAAAACCGGTTTCCGCGTATTTAAATACTTTGCCTGCGGCCTGTTGCTCCAGTGTTTGATAGGCAGCAAGGATGATCCGCGACACCTTGCTG
>JANNJI010000227.1:0-7951 GCA_031405795.1 Gammaproteobacteria bacterium | reverse complement strand
GCAACTGGTAGGCCGAGGACACAAAGGATAGTGGTTTGCCCTTGCTGGCCGCCTGTGCAAACACCGGCAACAGCGCCAACCCGGCGGCGGCGCGGATGAAGTCGCGGCGACTTGCATAGGCCTGTGGGGTGGTGATTTCGGAGGGTAAAATGTCAGTAGGTCGTTTAATTAGCATGAGTGAGATATCCACGGGTTGGGTTAAATCAGCATAGGCATTTTTTGCCGCTTGTGCACAGAGAGACACCCAGCACGGTTAAAAACTTACCGGACCCCCGCATCGAACTTGATAATTTTTGGCTATCCTTCTAGGATACAGCAGAGTTTATACGACTGTTCCGACCAATCATTATAACAACCTGGCCCTACTCACATGACCACCATCGATAAACAACGCACCATCAAACAACCCCCGGTTCTTTACGCACAAACCCAAGCCATTATCCAACAGGTAGAGGCGCAACTCGGCTATCCCTTGCTCACCTATTGGAATTCAAGCCGGGGCAGTGTCTGCAATAATGACATTATCGCGCTGTATGAAATTTTCAAGCGCGTTGGTTCAGCGAAAAAGATCGCGCTGTTTATTAAATCCGACGGTGGCAACGTCGAGGCCGCATTACGCATCGTGAATTTATTCCGTAATTACGCCCAAGAGGTAATCGCCCTGGTGCCGCTGGAATGTGCATCGGCCGCAACCATGATGGCACTGGGCGCGGATGAAATACAAATGGGTCCACTGGCACAATTATCGGCGGTGGATTCTTCTTTACGCCATGATTTGTCGCCCATTGATGAAACAGACAACCGTCGGGTCAGTGTCAGCCAGGACGAATTGGCACGGATCGTCAAGCTGTGGAATGCCAATGCCAAAGATCACCATGGCAACCCTTATTCCGATATCTTCAAATATATCCACCCCCTCGTTGTTGGTGCGATTGACCGATCAAGCTCCCTGTCCTACCGCATTTGCAAAGAGATCCTCTCGTACCATATTCAGGACGAGAACGAGTGTGATCGCATCAGCCAACATTTGAACACGGACTATCCTTCGCACGGTTATCCCATTACCATTCGTGAAGCAAAGCGTATTGGCCTGAAGATTGCCCCACTCAACGCCACCGTGAATGACTCGCTCCTGAAAATCAATGAATTGTATTCCGAGATGGCACAAAAGGCCTTGACCGATTTTGACGAGTCCAATTACCACGATAACGAAATCCTCAATATCGTTGAGGCAGGTGAAATCCAGGTTTATTATCAGAACGACAAAGATTGGAATTACATTCGTGATGAACGCCGCTGGCAAACCTTAAATGATGAAAGCTCCTGGCGAAAAACCGAGACCAGCAAGGGCGAAATACTACGAACGAATCTGCATATTCGCTAAAGTACCGATTAATTACTGTCTTGTCATTTCGAGTCGCGAACAATGTGAAGCGAGGTCCGAGAAATCCGGGGTATTGAAGGTGGATGTAGTTCAAGGGTAAGCCGCAAAGATTTCTCGGCAACCGCTCCCTGCGTTGCTCTAGCTCCTGCCTCCATGCAGTCGTCCCCACTCACGTTGTTCGGGGGCCGAAATGACAAAGGTAAGTATGTTCGGGCCTCGAAACTGGGCGGAGTCTGAACAGAGTTGGTGACAATTATTCAGAGATTCGATAGTTATCCTGGTATGACGAACCCGTTTAGATCGCTACAATAACGATATCATCCCGGCAAAGGCGACCATGGAAACCTCATCCGTTAACTCAGAACAGCCCGAACAACAGCGGGCTATCAACAAAACCATGATTCAGGTCAGCAAGGCCAAGGGTGAAACACGCACCTTTCAGATCTATGACGACAAATTCATAAACGTCACGATCGACAATCTGTTTGGCCAGAAAATCTATAATCTGAATCTGTGTATGCTTGAGCCCTGGCCGGTGCGCCACCGCAATTTCTCCTGGCGCTGGCTGCTGAGCATGATTTATTTCGGTATTGCGGCCCTCGCCTATGGTGCCTATATATTCAATAATGCCAGCGGCGAGACCCTCAGTCGCTTAATCCCGCTGGTGGTGATCTTTATCCTGTTACTGTTGGGCTCGTTGCTGATGTTTTTGTACCGCTCGCCCAACGTCACGGAATTCCGCAGCCGTTATTGCGGCTGCGTCCTGGTTAGTTTGTTATATAGCAATCCGAACAAAGAACTCTTTGATCAGTTTATTGACGAACTCAAACAACGCATTCTCTATGCCAGCCAAACCGTACGTATCGACAAACACCGCATGCTCATTAATGAAATCACCAAACTGCGCAAGTTACGCAACGATGGCGTCATCAGCGAGCGTGAATATATCAATGCCTCACGTCGTGTGCCGAATATGCGAATTTAGAACAATGGGTAGCCCACTAAAAATCAGTATTAAACCACCCTGTATTTCTTATGCAACGCGGGAACGCTGCAAAGTAAATCGTCTCAGGGTACTCCACCAATGCCCATGTAAAATCTGATCACGCTGGAATAGATACCACTCGTTTTGTACTTGTCCAAAGGTTTGTAACTGATTGAATAGTTTAAATCTTGTTGAGGATATTCGGCTACTCCATCAGGTAAACCAGACTCGAAGTCTTTTTTTCTGTCGAAATTCTGCGTTATCAATGTGGTAGCGATGATTTCCGTTAGTGGCGTTGAAAACGTCACTTTCTCTGGGGCGGAGTAATACTGTGAATACAAGCTCGCGACCAGTGTGGCAATAGCTTTCGCATCCAGGTCATCAGCCTGTCTATTTCTAAAATAGTTAATCTCTAAGCGATATACCATGCAGTACTGGTGTTTTATCACCGCGTGGTCTCCGTTCTTGTAGAGGATGCGCAGCGTCTGGGTATGTTCACTGCTAATTTTTTTATCATATCCGGAATCCCAATGATATGCTGCCACGGTGGCGACATTCGATGGGGGACGCTGATTAACCATCTCGGCGAAAAACCGACATTCTGTCTTGCCTGCAACAGCGGTCAACGGCACCGACAAAACCAAGATGGCAAAAAAATTGTTCATATTCACTCTCTACTGCTCGGGTATAGCCTGTTAAAACTGGTAAAATCGGAGCATATCAATCCTGCATCGTAGCAACTTTTCGGTATTAAATGGGCAAAAGAGTCCTGACTGATAACTCGCCTGGTGCAGGAGCAGCACAAATGTTCCCACGCAGACGCGTGGGAACGCCGCAAAGGTGGAACCGTATCAGTCTGCTCCAGCACCTATGCCCATATCAAATCGGGTCACACTGGAATAGACACCTCCTGCATCGTACTCGTCCTGAGGTTTGTAACTGATCGAATAATTTGATGATAATGCAGGGTAATCAGCATCTTCCTCAGGCAATCCATAAGTAAAATCTTTTTTACTGTCGAATTTCTGCTGCTTGAAGGTGGTGGCGATGATCTCCGCTAGCGGCTTTGTAAATGTTACTTTCTCAGGCGCTGCGTAATACTGTGAATACAAACCCGCGATTAGTGTGGCGATGGCTTTTGCATCCAGATCATCGGCCTGCCGATTTCGAAAATAGTTAATCTTAAGGCTATACACCAGACAATAATTGGTGTGTTGTATCACCGCGTGATCCCCGTTCTTATAAAGAATGCGCAGGGTCTGGATATAGCCACTACCCCCTTTTTTGTCCCGCCCAGAGTCCCACTGATAAGCCACCACGGTGGTGGGGTTCGGTGGCGGGATCTGTTTAACTGTGTTAGGAAAAATACATTCCGTTTTGTCTGCAATAGCGCTCAACGGCGCCAATAAAACCAGGATAACCATCAGTAATTTATTCATCTTCACTCCTCACTTCGTGTGTCATTAGGTATTCCGGATTAACAATAGACGACAGTATTCAGGATCGTGTTTTCTTCATATTTCGCCAATGCCATCTTGTTCGGTATAATCTCAATGTGAAAACAGCCGTTGGATATCTTGGTCTCATCTTTAAATTTCTCTAAATACCCTTCTTTCTTGAGTTTTTTCAGTACAGCAATGAATTTATTCGCATCAAACCCAGGATTATGCTGAGTCATGGCGTTTAATCCAAAGTCAATCGCGTTGTGCTTCGCATAGACCTCTTTTGTGACACAATGCCGCGAAACACTTTTACCTTCTTTTTGCCATTTTTCAATCTCCGCAGCCATCAGCGGAATAATCTCGCCATCCTTTTTTGATTGATTGGCTACATAAACATTCAAGATACTTTTGCCTGGATCTTTGTTGCCGTAGAGGTCTCTTTGTGCTGGCAAATCTTTCTTCGCATTCGGCAACATGGCTTCCGCCTGTCTTGCAGGCGTCCTTATCGTGCTGGTAATCACACCCGTCTTCAGTCCGGCTTCTTTCAGCGCCATTTTGATCACTCGTATGCTGTACTCGTCGACGATTTGTCTTTCGGTATCAACATCCTGATAAATAACCGTCAACCCTGTCAGTCCCGCCGCCGTTGCTATAGTCTTTTGGCTAATCACCGGCGCACCGCCCACCATTTGCCCTTCGCGCACTTGCTTCTGAATAATCGGTTCTTGGGCTGGTTTGATATACGAGGTCAAGAAATGGAACGTCGGGCCTTGGCGGCCATTCGATCCCGCCGGATCAACACGCCCATCCGGGTTCTTACGGTTCATCATCTCGCGCTGAAACTGTTTGATAGCGTCTTTGGTGTTTTTACCTGCATCCCCGTCTATTTTAAGACGGGTAAATGGCGTCTTCCACGCTGTAAAGGTATTTAACAGCACTTGAATAAGCTTGACGTCATCCCGCTGATTCACCCCACCTTCACCCACTGATTGCCTAAGCGATAACCCTATATTCATTACTCCCCGTGATTTAATTATGACTAACTGTCTTAGTATTAGTGCCCGTACCTTGAAAACAGTCCTGTTGCTGACGATGCTAAATCAATTCTCAGTTGTTATCAATTGTGATTAATAAAAACACGATACCTATCACAAAACATCCATTTTAATCAGGGTGATAGGTATATCTCGTACCGTTAACTCGCCACCTTTCCATCTTGGATCACATATATATTAAGGTTTTGCGGCCAGCGCAACATGGGCTGTTGACCTAGTGATCTTTGATGGAATAGCGATATGATCGGGAGCAGTCTCCCCCGTGCAAGTGGAAATAAAACAAACCCCGCCGATGGCGGGGTTCATGGAAGTAACTATGCGCAACCCGTCGTGATTACGCGGCGACGGCCTTCTTGCTACTTTTCTTGAACACAAAATGATCTTTATCCACATCCACGGTAATTACATCGCCGGGGATAAACTTGCCCGACAAGATATCTTGCGCCAGCGGATTTTCCAGCTGTTGCTGAATCGCCCGCTTGAGCGGCCGCGCTCCATACACCGGATCAAAACCGGCTTCACCGAGTTTATCCAACGCCTTCTCCGATAATTCAAAACCCAGATGGCGCTCTTTGAGACGTTTGCGCAAGTAATCAGCCTGAATGGCGGTGATTGCCCGAATCTGCTCACGGCCCAGCGGATGAAACACCACGACCTCATCAATGCGATTGATGAACTCAGGACGGAAATGTTGCGCCACAGTATCCATCACTGCCGCCTTCATCGCCGCGTAATTATCCTCACCGGCCAACTCCTGAATTTGTTGTGAGCCCAGATTCGAGGTCATGACAATCACGGTGTTACGAAAATCCACGGTGCGGCCCTGACCATCGGTCAGGCGACCGTCATCCAATACCTGCAATAAAATATTGAACACATCCGGATGCGCCTTTTCCACTTCATCCAACAAGATCACTGCATACGGTTTGCGGCGCACGGCCTCAGTCAAATAGCCACCTTCTTCATAACCCACATAACCCGGTGGCGCACCGATCATCCGTGCCACCGAATGTTTTTCCATGAACTCCGACATATCGATACGCACCATCGCCTCTTCGGTATCAAACAAAAACTCCGCCAGTGCCTTGGTTAATTCGGTCTTGCCCACACCGGTGGGACCTAAAAATAAAAACGAACCACTGGGGCGATTCGGATCGGAGAGTCCGGCGCGGGAACGCCGAATCGCATTGGCCACCGCCTTGAGCGATTCACTTTGTCCCACCACGCGTTTATTCAGTGACTCTTCCATGCGCAGCAATTTATCACGCTCACCTTCGAGCATTTTCGACACCGGTATGCCGGTCCACTTGGAGACGACCTCGGCAATTTCTTCCTCGGTGACCTTGTTGCGTAATAATTTGGTTTCCTGCATTTCGGCTTGCGCAGCCATATCGAGTTTCTTTTCCAACTCCGGAATACGGCCATATTGCAACTCGGACATCCGCGCCAAATCACCGGCACGGCGCGCCGTTTCTAATTCGATGCGCGCGCGCTCCAGGGCCTCTTTAATATGCTGCGCACCTTGCAACGCCGCTTTTTCCGCACTCCATATCTCTTCGAGGTCTTTGTATTCACGTTCGAGCTTTTCCATCTCGACTTGCAATTTTTCCAGGCGTTTCTTTGAGGCCTCGTCGGTCTCTTTCTTTAACGCGACACTCTCAATCTTCAATTGAATGACGCGCCGCTCCAGCTTGTCCATTGATTCCGGTTTGGAATCGATCTCCATGCGAATACGGCTGCCCGCCTCATCGATCAAATCGATAGCCTTATCGGGCAATTGCCGATCGGTAATATAGCGATGCGACAAGGTTGCCGCCGCGACGATCGCCGGGTCGGTAATGTCCACACCATGATGGACTTCGTATTTTTCTTTCAAGCCGCGCAGGATGGCGATGGTGTCTTCAACATTGGGCTCTTCAACCAATACCTTTTGGAAACGCCGTTCCAACGCGGCATCTTTCTCAATGTACTTGCGGTATTCATCCAGTGTCGTTGCACCGATGCAATGCAATTCACCGCGCGCCAAGGCCGGTTTTAACATGTTACCGGCATCCATCGAACCCTCGGCCTTGCCCGCGCCGACCATCGTATGGATCTCGTCGATGAATAACATGATCTGACCTTCTTGCTTGGACAAATCTTTCAGTACGGCTTTTAAGCGTTCCTCAAAATCACCACGGAACTTGGCACCGGCTAACAAGGCGCCCATGTCGAGCGACAGCACGCGTTTGCCTTTGAGTCCTTCGGGGACTTCACCGTTGACCACCCGTTGCGCCAAGCCTTCGACAATCGCGGTCTTGCCCACTCCCGGTTCACCGATCAGCACCGGATTGTTTTTGGTCCGGCGTTGTAAAATCTGGATCACGCGCCGGATTTCATCGTCACGGCCAATCACCGGATCGAGTTTGCCTTGTTCGGCAAGCTCGGTAATATCAATCGTGTATTTTTCCAGAGCCTGACGGGTTTCCTCGGCATTGGGATCATCCATCTTCTGGCCACCGCGCACCTGCTCAATCGCCTTGTCCAGATTCGCCACCGTGGCACCGGCCTTGCGTAACAGCGTACCAATCTGACCTTTGTCGTCGATCGCCGCCAAGACAAACAATTCACTGGAGATATATTGATCTTTGCGTTGCTGCGCGAGTTTGTCGGTAACATTCAACAGGCGCGCCAGATCATTGGAAATATGCAGATCGCCACCCGTGCCACTGACGCTGGCCAGTTGCTCCATCGCCTCGCCCAATTGTGAGCGCAGCAAGTTGACGTTGACATTGGCCAAGCCCAATAAATGGCGTACCGAACCACCCTGTTGATCAAGCATGGCGATCATCACGTGCAGGGGTTCGACAAATTGATGGTCACGCCCCACGGCCAGACTTTGTGCCTCTTGCAGGGCAGTTTGAAATTTACTGGTAAGTTTATCCATTCGCATAAGCGTGTTTCCTTAGGGTTAAGCTTGATTGATGATTGTTGCAATTAGATAGGTATAATCCACTCTATTTCAAGCTTAGCAAGCAAATGCAAATTGATCGGCATCAATTCACGACGATTTAGCGGTGGTGTTGTTGTTCCCCCCTTTGAAAAA
>JANNJI010000226.1:0-2392 GCA_031405795.1 Gammaproteobacteria bacterium | reverse complement strand
GGATAGCTAAAAATTCAGCGGTTGCCATTGCCAGAGTTTGGCGAATTGGCTTTTGCTTTTTCTTTAATTGCATCCGCAACCTCCACCGCCAACACCTGAACCGCCCCGCGAGGCCTCTTTGCTGAAATAAATATGATCATCTAAAAAGGAATCGAGGGGATAGGGATCCAATTGCATTTTCTTTTGCGCCAGTACATCACGCTCCCAGGGTTGCAATGGTTGCAGAGAACAGGCAGAGACGCCTGTTAACAGCAACGTCACAAAGCCGATACGACGAATATTCACGCTGGTTTTCTCCTTGGATAAAAGTCGGTGGGTTTATTTTTTTAACAGTAATTTAATTTCAGTTTCGACCGCTGTGGTATCTTTTTCCTTGAAACCCAGATGGCTGGAATGCAGCTTGCCGGTGCGATCAATTAAATACGAACTAGGCATGCCTTGGACCTTGAATTGTTGCGCAGTGATACCTTCGGGATCGAAGGCAACGGTAAAATTGGCGGGGTACTCCGCCAGAAACTGCCTGGCCAATTGTGGGTCTTGATCGAGGTTGACCGCGACAATACGCAGCCCATCCTTGTTGTAACGCTGCTGCATCTCATTCATCCAGGGGAAAGATTTACGGCAGGGACCACACCAGGAGGCCCAGAAATCCAGGTAGATAACCTCACCTTTATATTGATTAAGATTTATCTGACCCTGCAAGGTCTTGAACGAAACAGTCGGTAAACTTTCACTGGCGTAAATGCGTGAAACATCCAGAAAACTGAAATAGGCCATGGTAATCATGGCAAGCGCGAATCGGCTGCGGCGTTTCATCGGTGACACCTTGATCTTGATGATGGATAAGGGGGCAACCTATACTCCCAGGACAAGCTGAAGTCTAAATGGTCAAGCTTAAGCGCGGATTAAGTACAAATGGTGTCGTGTGACCTTGCGCACGTTTTGCGTGAATATCTGAGGGATGTCTTTGATCGTGTGCTGCGACCATCTCTGAAGGAGTTACCTTAGTTGCTGTTGCACGCTCGCTGGGAGCTAGCTATGTTGCCTACGCTATTGCGGCGTAGTTGCATTAAAAGGGCAGGGACACGGTAGGCAAAAATTATCGGTTAACGTTGCTGTCATCCGGATAAACAGGGTCAAATAAGTCACCGAACAAACTGTATAGTACCAGTGTCTGTTCTTTTTGAGTGTCCTGTTTTAACTCTTTCCAGGGTACAACATAAAGAATCTGGGGTAATTCTCTGTTACCTTTTATGATTGTTGTTTCAAGTTCGATTTTATTATCGGCATGGCCTGATGACATAATTAAAAAAAGGAAAATCATGATTAGCGGTGTGCGTAATGGGTTCATGTGCCTGCCTTGTGAAGGGTGTTGGTCAGTTCTTTAAGCCAGTCGGCGGTACGTTTGTCTTCAAAGTTGGTTAGCTCTAAATAGCGTTTGTAATGTTCAACCGCTTTGGGGACGTCGCGCAGGTAAATATCATAAATCAATGCAATGTTATAATGGGCCAAGGCATAATCGTCCTTGGTGGCGATGGCCTGCGCAAAGTAGTCTTTTGCCTTGTTAACATGGGTGCGTTTCGATTCAATGAAACCAAGAAGATTATAGGCCTGCGCTAATTTAGGGTTGCGTTTCAACGCATTGTTTAGATGCTCTTCTGCTTTGTCGAGCTGGTTCTTCTTAATGTAAAGTAGCCCCAGATTTGCCCAAGGACCGGCGAGTTCCGGTCGTTTATCAATAATGGCCAGCAAGGAGGTTTCCGCTTCATTGATCTGGTTTTGATTAATATAGCGCAGGGCCTGTGTGTACTGCTCGATTTCAAGTTCTGCTGCGGAGGGTTTTCCAGCGACAGGTGTGCCATTTGTCGGAACCGTGGGTGTGGCGTCCTGTGTTTTGACACTGGAGCAACCCGTTATAAATATAAAAATGAATAAAAAATATTTAATGTAGCACATTGATATATTCATCCAATTTTGCTTCGCGGTTGTAACGAGTGGGAAACAGTTCTTTTAATTTGGCAAGACTTTTTTGTATCCACTCATCGTAAATGCCGTTTTTTACCTGGGTCATGTTGGTTTCAAGGAATTCAATCGCTTTGTCCTCAAAAGGAAATGCCTGGTCTTCGAGAAGAATCTTATATTGTTCCTGTTCTTGTTTATTCAGGTTTTTGGGGCGTTCTGATTCCAGCAGTGATTTACTGAACGCGCGGTATATTTCAGCAATGGCATAGGTGGCCTCCGTCGTGGTTTCGGATACACCATAAGATGATGCGCGGCCGTAAAGGTTGGTGGCATTTTGCATCGCTTGTTTCTTTATCTTCAGGCTTTGCTGTAAAGGCAGCGCAAGTTTGATGTTGGAAAACTCGGCTTGTGCCCCGCGTGCAAGAGCAAG
>JANNJI010000225.1:0-10573 GCA_031405795.1 Gammaproteobacteria bacterium | reverse complement strand
GGGTGCGCCGTGCGTCGCGTGGCGGAGATGATAGCGGCCGCCTGGTAGGACTGATCTCGCAGTGCGACGTGCTGCTTTCCAGCAAGGCGTGGCTGTTGGCCAAGCCCGCATCCAGGACGCCATCCGTGAAGGCCAGGAACTGCTGGTTCAGGTCGAAAAAGAAGAGCGCGGCAACAAGGGCGCCGCCCTGACGACGTTCGTGTCGCTGGCCGGCCGCTATGTGGTGCTGATGCCCAACAACCCACGCGGTGGCGGCGTCTCGCGCCGGATCGAAGGCGAAGACCGCGCTGACCTCAAGGACACCAACTAAATACGTAACCGTTCAACAACGCGCCCATGCAATAAATGTTCAGTGATAATCTCATCGATATCTTTTTCATCGGCATAGGTGTACCAGATATCATCGGGATAAACGACGATGGTCGGCCCCAATGCACAACGCCCCAGACAGCCGGTCACATTTGCCCGCACGCCGCCTTCATGATGAATACCCAGCTCCTTGGTGCGCTGTTTCATATAATCGCGCATACGCTGTGGGTTGAAATTGCCGCAACACGCCTCACCGGCGGCACGCTGATTGGTACAAAAGAAGACATGATGACGATAAAAGGACATGGCGATAATACCTTGACAGAGTTAGGCGAAATTCAAACAATCACTGCTACAATAGCCACAGCATGATACCTACAACCCGCGAGAAATAAAACATAAGCATGAACCTGCAAAGCGAAATCATTTCCCTGGCTGACCAATGCGTCAAATGCGGTTTGTGTCTGCCGTATTGCCCGACCTATGCCATTAGCCTGAATGAGGCCGAGTCGCCGCGTGGACGTATTGCGATGTGTCAATCGCTGGTTTCACAAAATGGCCTGCCGGATAATTCCATTCTGCAGCACCTCGGCCATTGCTTGCAATGTCGTAGTTGTGAACGCGTGTGTCCTTCCGGCGTGGAATATAATAAAATATACACCGACACCTATCAATGGTTACGCCAGCAACACCAGCAACAGGCAACTTCCCTCTACGCACGCGCACTGACACAGCCGTGGTTAACGCAGCTTTTTTATTATGGCGCGTGGCTTTATCAGCGACTGGGCATACAATGGCTCTTAAGACACAGCGGTATCATTAAATTATTCGGGCTGAAAAAATACGATGGCCTGCTACCGCCTTTGACAGCTGATACTCTGCCACCCTTCATTGCCGCAAAACAATCTCAGCGCGGGACCATCGCCATTTTCACTGGCTGCATCGGCCGCTATTTTGAACGTGAAGCGATCCTTGCCACCGCCCACATCGCCGCACAGACAGGTTATGACGTGATCATGACATCACAACAGGTATGTTGCGGCGCCATGCAACACAATCACGGTGATGTTGCGCATAACATGCAGTTAGCAAAAACCAACCTGGCTACACTGGACACGTTAAACGTGGATGCGATCTTGTTTTTAACCACCGGCTGCGGCGCGCAATTATTGAATTACCACAAGCTGCCCTGGTCAACAGCGGATGAGCAACACCGCGCAAACACCTTCAACAGCAAGCTACACGAGGCCTGTGCCTGGGTGAATGCCAATGCCACACTGCCCATCGTCACCCCTCTGCCTACGACTGTTCTAGTACAGCAGCCGTGCAGTCATCGTAACGTGGTGGGTCAAGCCAACGTGGTCAACGCATTGTTAGGCAAGATCACACAGCTGACAGTTGAACCTCTGATTAGCAAGCTAGGTTGTTGCGGTGCCGCCGGGGATTATATGTTGCGTGAACCTGCGCTCGCCGAACAAATACGCCAACCAATGTTAGACAGCATCAATACATCAACCGCGACTCATCTGGTGACCACTAATTTGGGTTGTGCGTTGTATTTACGTGCTGGCTTGCAGGATGGTAATAACACCATCACCATTACCCATCCATTAACCCTGTACGCACGCGCCACGGGTTGTGGTGCACACGTGTAATGGCGCTTGCTTCCCGCCATACTTAGGCATATCTTATTCACATGACCACACGCCATTATTCACCGCTGGATCAACTACTCAACCTGTGCGATAACAGTTTGCGCACGTTGTTTGTGACACCCGGTAGTTCACGGCCCAATCCTGCAGATACCTGCGCCGAAACAGACTTGTCCCCCGCTGAACGTGAACTGGCCGGTCGTTTGATGCGTATCAATCACGCCGGTGAAATGGCCGCGCAAGGTCTGTACCAAGGTCAGGCGATCACCGCGCGCTTAACCGATGTGCGGGAAAAAATGGAACAAGCGGCGCTGGAGGAGAATGATCATTTGAACTGGTGTGCCACGCGTGTCACTGAATTGGGTACCCACACCAGCTATCTCGATCCATTGTGGTACCTCGGCTCGGTGGCGATTGGTGCCGTCGCCGGTTTAGTCGGTGACAAATGGAGCCTGGGTTTTGTTGCGGAAACCGAGCGCCAAGTCGTCAACCACCTCGATAGTCATCTGCAACAAGTCAGTGACAAAGATCAAAAAACCCACGCGATACTGCAACAGATGAAAGAAGATGAAACCAAACACGCCACCGTTGCACTGCAATCCGGCGGTGCGCCACTCCCGCCTCCAGTGCAGGCATTGATGCAACTCACCTCGAAGATAATGACAAAGACAACCTACTGGATCTAAAATTTGTTGCTATGCTTTTGTGATATTCCGCCCGTAAAATATCTCTAGCATCTCCCGTTCCAACGACTTACGCACAACCTTGCGTTTATTTTCCGGCAGATCGATTTCGTTGATGCCGAACATGTAGTTATCGAGCTTGAATTCCTTGAGGATCATCTTGGTGTGAAAAATATTTTCCTGATAGACGTTGACGTCGATCATTTGATAAAGATCCTGAAAATCCTTGCCGATAAAATTCTGGATCGAATTGATATTGTGGTCGACGTAATGTTTGTTACCACGGATATCGCGGGTGAAACCACGCACGCGGTAATCCATGATCACAATGTCCGACTCAAAACGGTGAATCAGGTAATTCAATGCACGTAGTGGTGAAATACGACCACAGGTGGAAACATCGATATCCGCACGGAAGGTGCTGATTCCATTGTGCGGATGGCTCTCAGGATAGGTGTGCACCGTGATATGACTCTTGTCCAGGTGTGTCACCACGGAGGCATGCAACGGTCCGGGGGACTCCTCGGTGTGATTCTGGTTTGCCGAGTCCTGTGAAACGGTAAATTCTTCAGAGATCAACATGGTGACGCTGGCACCTTGCGGATCGTAATCCTGGCGCGCGATATTCAATACTTTGGCGTCGATAATTTGCGCCACCTCGGTCAGAATAGCGGTCAAGCGTTCAGCATTATATTTATCATCAATATACGAGATATAGCTGTTTTGCTGCTCAGGGGCCTCGGCAAAGTTAATATCATAGATATTAAAGCTCAATGTCTTGGTCAGATTATTGAAGCCATGCAGCTTGATCTTTTTATCCAGAAATTTCATTGCCGGTAGTTACCTCGCTAACCTAAACTGTACTTAACGTTTTGCCTGTGCCAAGGGCGGATGATAAATCATTTGCACCACTGTGCCATCGGGTGCCTCACAATAAAAACTCCGCGCACCATCGCGGTGGGTCTTGGGCGCAGTGCGCATGGGTATCTGCTGCCCAACTAAAAAAGTATGCCAAGCGTCAACCGCCTGGGGCGTTTCCAGAATAAAGCCAATATGATCAAGCCGTTGCTGGCCCTGGATTGGTGATACAGCACGGTGCAAGGCGAGGTTGTCATGACCGGAGCTCAGGTAAACATTATCTGCATCAGGCCGCCACTCTACCTGCATCCCCAACAGCTCCACATAAAACCGTTCACACGCGGCCAGATCCGGCACGTACAGCGCAACATGCCGAAGCCCGAGGGTTGTTCCGGGACGCTGGCTCATGACAAAGTTTTCCCCTAAACATGCCGCCTGCGCGGAAAAAAGGACGCGTATTGTAACAAAACCCGCCCGCGTGGTAAGTCTCTTCGCCGTATTTATTGTGTCTTTGCTATCGCAAAAGTATCGTGGCGCACCGTCTGCCAGAACGGCTCACCAAACTGGCGGCGCAGCACCGTCGGCAAGGCAATACTGCCACTGGCCAGCAGCTGATCGTGGAAATCTCGCAAGCCCAGCGGAGGAGCTTGCGTCAAAACTTGCTCGCGGGCCTGATTGATCAAGGCCCAACCGGTAGCATAGCCCATTGGCACCGTCGGCGACCGTGAGTACCAGGACAGCTCAGCCATCGCTTGTTCATGACTGAAGCCCAGCACCGTTTCCATTTTTTTCGCGGCGTCCGCCAGACTGATGTACCGCGTATGCAGCTCCACATCCAACACAACCCGCAGCGCACGCCAGAGTCGATCTTTGAGCAAGACAAACGCCGATTCCGGCGCGGATAAGAAACCCTGCTCCACCATCAATTGTTCGCAGTACAGCGCCCAGCCTTCATACAATGTTGCCGAGGTATTGATCAGACGTGGAACACTGCGCGTCTTGGGATTACGATTCGCCGTGACAAACTGCAAATGGTGCCCGGGCCAGGCCTCATGCACACAGGTGTGCTGCAGCTCAAGCAGGTTATGCTCAGCAGCACTTTGACTATCACGCGGCAAGGTCACGTAATAGATGCCCTGTTGTTTGGGGTCGGTCGGCATCGGGTCCCAATATGCCGCGAAGGGAATACGGTGTCGCATGAACTGCGGCGTCTCAATGACACTGAGCGACTCAGCCTCCGGCAGGCTCACCAATTCGCGTGTTTTTACAAATTGCCGTGCCGCCAGCATCTTGTCCCGGTACTGACCGAGCAGATTCCCCTGCACCGCATAGCGTTGGCGAATCTGCGTAGTGAGTGCAGCGACATCTTCATCACCGCGCAGCTGACGCGTGACGTGATGCAGCTGCGTTTGAATCTCTTGATACAAGCGCTCGCCGAACGCATGCAGTTGATCGGCAGTAATATCCAAACCATGCCGATAACGCAGCAGGGTTTCAAATAAATCCCGGCCGCAGGCGACCTCGCCCTGCGCTGTCACCGCCAATTCTTTTACCAGAAAATGGGCAAACTCTTCCAAGGCCAGCGCGGCCTGCTCCAGCAAGCTATCCAGATTGTAATTCTGCAAACGGGGATGATGGGTGAGTTCACGGAAATAGTGCGCACCAAACTCGGCTTCTTCAACGGCACCACTCAGCCACAACGCCGGAATCCGTTCGGGGGCAATCAGCAGGTGCGTGCGCGCCCCGCGTAGATATTCGGGGATTGCTGCCAACCGCGCCTTAAATGCCGCACCTGGGTCTTTTACCTCACGTACTGTCAGTTGATAAATGGCATAAACAGGTAAATAGCAGCTCGGGTCACACACACGCCAATCCTGCTCCAGTAATTGTTTGCGCTCGATCAAGGCCTGGCCCTGCATTAAACCGACATCAATGCGTTGGTCCTCATCCAAGGCCGCCTGATCCATCTCGTCGATGGCATCCAATAACTTTTCGTGCAAGCGCACCAGGGCGGCGCTGTCATCATCGCCATACGGTGCCAGCCGATCCGCATAACCTGGCACGCCGAGATCGACCGCCTTCTCCGGGTGATGGAAAAACCACGCCCGATAATATTCGTCAATTAAATAATGGTAGCGACCAATCACCATGAGTATTTATTACCCCGCCCTGGCTCAGGCCGGTGATACAACATCTTCAATGACGAAGTCGTGGGTAATCACCGCTGTTTTCCCCAACATGATCGAGGCAGAACAGTATTTTTCCGCCGACAGTTCAATCGCACGCTGCACGGCCTGTGGATCCAACTTATGCCCCTTCACGATAAAATGCACGTGAATCTTGGTAAAGACCTTCGGTTCTGTTTCAGCACGTTCGGCTTGCAATTCCGCCACGCAATCCACGATTGCCTGACGCTTCTTCTTTAGAACCATGACCACATCAAACGCAGTGCAGCCACCCATGCCCAGCAATACCATTTCCATCGGCCGCATGCCCAAATTCCGCCCGCCAAACTCCGGCGGCCCATCCATCACCATCGCATGCCCGCTATTTGATTCTGCAACAAAGGTGACACCTTCCACCCATTTCACTCGACCCTTCATTTCTTGACCCTCTGTCCTTTTGGAATAAGTGTGCTTGCCCCCACCGCATTGCGTCGGAAAATAAAGCCGGGACTCCCCACCGGCGCAATTAAAGGTGAAGCCGATCTCATTTTTTTCAGGTCCAATAGAATACCCTTGCGTCCGCCCAAAAGCACTGGTATACCTTAACATTAGTGAAACTGATATCCATGGCATTGATACAAAGGGAGAATATGCCGCAAGCACCGCAACCTAAACAAACAGGAATCACCTCCTTAGACCGTTTCTTGGAGCATTGTCACCGTCGCCACTACCCCGCGAAGAGTGTCATTATCTACGCAGGTGATAAACCGGATGTCCTGTATTACATCATTGAAGGCTCAGTCTCAGTTTTGATTGAAGATTCCGATGGCCACGAGATCGTGCTGGCCTACCTGAACAAAGGCGATTTTTTCGGCGAAATGGGCTTGTTCAGTGAAGAGCACAACCGTAGCGCCTGGGTTCGCACCCGCACCGCCTGCGAGGTTGCTGAAATCAGTTATAACAAATTCCGCCAGCTATATACCGATCATCCCGATATCGTGTTCGCGATGGCCACGCAAATGGCCGCACGCTTGCGCAACACCAGCCGCAAGGTCAGCGACTTGGCCTTCATGGACGTCACTGGACGCGTCGCCCGCACCATGCTCGACCTGTGCAAACAACCCGACGCCATGACCCACCCTGACGGCATGCAGATCCGCATCACCCGCCAGGAAATCGGTCGCATCGTCGGCTGCTCCCGCGAAATGGTCGGCCGTGTGTTGAAGACCATGGAAGAACAGGCGCTGATCGCGGTCAAGGGTAAAACGATTGTGGTGTTTGGGACACGTTAAATAACTATTCAGAATTTATATCACCCTGATGCAATTCATGCGGTTGCTGTGGTAGGTGTGTAGGTCGGGCTTAAGCCCGACCCGATGAAAGCAGATACACATCCGGACTGACCCTTCCAAGACAACCCCTCATGCGATGCCTGGCGTTATGCACATCAAGGCCAGCCAATCGATATCTCATTCATCGCCGTTTGCGTAACGCAGCTGCCGTGTCGGGCTCAAGCCCGACCTACATAATATCTACAACGCAACGAATAAATGGATACCATTTTGGAACGGTTATTTAACCAAAAAACAACTCGCGCAGCTTCATCCCAGGATTTTCGGCTACCATAAACACCTCCCCCACCAGAAAGGTATTCACATTGTGATCGCGCATCAAGTTCACGTCCGCACGGCTGTGGATGCCGCTCTCAGTGACGACCATGCGATCACGGGGAATGTCATTGAGCAGATCAAGCGTGGTGTTGAGGCTGGTGGCAAACGTGCGCAGGTCACGGTTGTTGATCCCGATCAATGGCGCCTTACTCAGCAACGCGCGATCCAATTCAGCGGCGTCGTGCACTTCCATTAATACATCCATCTGCAATTCATGCGACAAGTGCAAAAGCTCCTGCATCTGCCCATCACCCAAGGCGGCGACAATCAACAAGATGCAATCCGCGCCCAACACGCGTGATTCATATATCTGATAAGGATCGATCATAAAATCCTTGCGGATCACCGGCAGGGTACAGGCGGCGCGCGCCTGTTGCAGATAGGCATCGGCGCCTTGAAAAAAATCGATGTCCGTCAGTACCGACAGACACGCCGCACCCGCCTTAGCATACGATTGTGCGATGTCAGCCGGTTTAAAATCGGGCCGCAATACACCTTTGCTCGGCGAGGCCTTTTTGATCTCGGCAATCACCGCTGGCAGACCTTGTGCTACTTTGTGTTGCAGCGCTGCGATGAAACCACGCGGCGGATCAGCCTCTGGTACCTGGTTACGTATTTCACGCAGCGGCAGGCGGCTACGCCGCGCCGCGATCTCTTCGGCCTTGCGGCTGAGGATTTTTTTCAGGATGTCGGGGATCTTGTTCATTTAAACGATTGTGAAAGTTTTACCAGGGCATTTAATTTTTTTGCAGCGGCGCCGGAATCAATGGCGGCTTGAGCCTGTTGCACACCCGTGGCCATATCCTTCGCTAAACCTGCCACATAGATCGCCGCTCCGGCGTTGAGCACAACAATATCACGTGCCGGGCCGGTGTGACCATCAAACACCAGGCGCATCATGCCCAGTGATTGCACCGCACTGTCCACCATCAACTCCTTGAGATTGCCACGCGCAAAGTCAAAGTCCTCTGGTTTGATCACGAATCGAGTGACCTTGCCATTTTTCAACTCCGCCACGTGGGTCGGCGCGGAAATGCTGATCTCATCCATGCCATCTTCGGAATGCACCACCATCACATGCCGGCTGCCAAGCTTTTGCAACACCTGCGCCAAAGGTTCGAGTAATTGATCAGAGAACACACCCAGCACTTGGTTCGGCGCATTCGCCGGATTGGTCAGCGGCCCCAATACATTAAATATCGTACGCACACCCATTTCCCGTCGTGGTCCAACTGCATGTTTCATCGCGCCGTGATGCCGGGGTGCAAACATAAAGCCCACACCCACTTCTTTGATGCACTGCGCAACTTGTTCGGGGGTTAATTCCAAATTCACACCCGCGGCTTCCAGCACATCCGCGCTGCCGGATTTACTGGTGATCGAACGATTACCGTGTTTGGCGACATGGCCACCGGCGGCCGCCACCACCAGGGCGCTGCTGGTGGAGATATTAAAGGTACTGGAGGCATCACCACCGGTGCCGCAGGTATCCACCAAGTGATCGACTTGCACCGAAACCTTGGTCGCCAAAGATCGCATGACCTGTGCCGCCGCTGCGATCTCATCAATAGTTTCACCTTTCATGCGCAAACCCACCAGAAAGCCACCGATTTGTGCAGGCGTTGCCGCGCCGGTCATGATCATCTGCATGACATCGGTCATCTCTGCGCTGCTGAGATTCCGTCGCTCGGTTACCGCCTTGATCGCAGCGGGCATGTCCATGGTTAATCTCCAATTTATAATTTTATCGTCTTTTTGTAGGTCTTGTGTAGGTCGGGCTTCAGCCCGACAGAGTCCGCTGCAAACTGGTATTGTCGATGAATCAGTAGCATGACTTGTCGGGCTAAAGCCCGACCTACAGTATTAATTTATTTTCATACCGTTGTAAAAAATTCCGCAACAAGTCACGGCCAAATTCGGTAAGAATCGATTCTGGATGAAACTGCACGCCTTCAATCGCATGCTGTTTATGACGCACGCCCATGATCTCGTCAATGCCACCTTGATCGTTTTGGGTCCAGGCAGTGACCTCCAGACAATCCGGCACGGATTGTTTTTCGATGACCAGCGAGTGGTAACGCGTGGCCTCAAAAGGATTGCGCAATCCGGCGAATACCCCGTGATCGTTATGATAAATCATCGAGGTCTTGCCGTGCATGATCGCGTTGGCGCGGACAATCCTGCCACCAAAAGCCTGCCCAATACTCTGATGGCCTAAACACACACCCAGGATTGGGATCTGTCCGGCGAATTTTTTGATCGTGGCGACCGAAACACCGGTCGCCATCGGCGAGCCTGACGGCGATCGTGCGGCCGGAAACGCCCGTCGCATAGACCACGCCCTCGTAGATGACCGGGCTCGCGGCGACGTCGGTCAAGCCGGAAACGGCGAGCGTGCGGGTCGAGCGGATGACCGCGTCGGCCCATTTCAGCTCGCCGGTTTCCGCGTTGAACGCCGTCACCTCGCCGGAGGAATAGGGCACGACGACCGTATCGCCGGAGAAGGCCGGACTCGCGGCGGAGAGCACGCCCGCGGTCTCCGGGATGCCCGGATATTGCCAGGCCTCGATGCCGTCCGCCTGGTTGACGGCGTGCAGCACGTTGGTGGCGCTGACGACGAAGACCTTGCCGCCCGCCGCGGTTGGCGCGGAATGTGCGGGCGCGCTCATCTTGAACGACCAGAGTTTCGTGCCCGTCGCGGCGTCGAGCGCGACGAGCTCGCCGAAGCCGGTGGCGACGAAGAGCGCCGTGCCGGAGGCTGCGATGCCGCCGCCGGCCGCGCGGCCTTTCTCTTTCTCCGGAGCACGCTCGACGGACCACGACCTGCCTCCGCCCGCGCCGAGCGCGGTCACCTTGCCGCTCGTGTCGTAGACGAAGATTTGCCCGCCATAGACGATCGGCGGGACCGAGGGGCGGACATTCCGCTTGCTCGCCTTGTCCACGGCGCGCACGCGCCAGGCCGAGGTTGCCGATGTGCCGTTCAGGCTGACGTTCCCCGGCGCATTGGCGGCGTTGCCGCCCGGCTGCGACCAGTCGGAGAGCGATGACGCGCCGCCGATCGCGGGCGTGCCGCCCGCCACCTCGACCGCGCTTTGCGGCAAGGCTGCGGTCCGCTCGCCAGGAAGGATATCCTCCTTCCGGTTGAACGGGTTCAACCCGCTGATCGTGCTGCACCGGCCATCGGGGGGATGCCACCAGTGCAGCACGTCGCCTTCGACGAACTGGTGCCGGGCATG
>JANNJI010000224.1:0-1379 GCA_031405795.1 Gammaproteobacteria bacterium | reverse complement strand
GGTGCGCCGTAGGGGCCGCCGTCTTCCTGCAGCGTCAGGTCGACGGGGACCCGGGCGCCGCGCTCCGGTCCGTCGAGCGCCACCAGGAACGCCGGAGACGACGGCTCGACACAATCCGCTCACCGGCAATGGAACCAATATTCAGAATGTGTCCCTTTTTGGCGCGTAACATGGGGCGCAGCACTTCGCGTGAAAAAATATACGCACCTTTCAGGTTGGTATCGATCACCTTATCCCAATCGGCTTCCTCCAATAACGCCACGGGCAGGATCTGCATCACACCGGCATTGTTGACCAACACATCCAGGCCGCCCCAGGTTTTAACGATATCATTGATCGTAGCACGTGCATGTGCGACATCAGTGACTGAACCTTTGAAGACCAATACATCGGCACCGACCTGTTGCAGCAGTTGTCGAGTGACTTCCGCATCTGCATCTTGTTTGTGATACGTGAACGCAACCTTGGCACCTGCCTTGGCGAAGGCCACACACAACTCACGACCGAGTTTGCGTGAGCCGCCCGTGACCAGACAACGTTTGCCGAATAAGCGTAACGGCGGGGCAACAGTATCAGTTGAACTCACGAACTACCTCTTGGTATATAAAAATAATGTTCATTATGATGAACGCATACGGCTGCCGAGATCGATCAATGATTTCAGCGACGCACCCTGGCCGAGTGCTTGGGAAAAACCACGGCATAAGGTCCAGCAATCCTGACACGCCGCAACGGATGCTAACCCTTTTAAATTGTCAAGAATATCGATCAGCGATGCATCACGCACGTTGCCGACGATGGAGTCGATACGTTCGATACAAGGCGAGACATTGCCGACATGGTCGATATTGAACGATTGCTCTCCGGCATGACAAGTAGGCATTGCGCCACGCGTGATGAACGTATCCATATGCTCTAAATAATGGCGGAAGGACCTAAAGTGAGGATAACGCTGCCACAAATCGAGCAACAGCGGACTGAGCGTGGCGTCTGGCATCTGGTCATCGGTACTTTTGCCACGCCGGAAGCCATCAGTCGATAACAACGTGACGCAATGACCCACACCCCGTGCGGCGCTCATCTTTAATAATGTCTCGAAGTCCTGCTGATTTTCCTTCATCAATACCGTCATCACATGCACCTGTGCACTGCCATGCGGCGCGTGCGCGAGCAAGGTATCGATTGCCTGCCACGCACGGTCATAGCCGCCTTGCAGGCCCCGTTTTGCGTCATGCCGCTGCGCATCCGGGAAATCAATCGAGACGCCGATTTGTGCGATACCCGCCTCGAATAACCCTCGCGCTTTTTTCTCATTCACATACCAACCATTGGTGTACAGCACAGGTACATGACGCGCACTAAACGCACGGACAATCTCG
>JANNJI010000223.1:0-4115 GCA_031405795.1 Gammaproteobacteria bacterium | reverse complement strand
GTAATACCGAAACCGGTTGTAATGCAAGCCCGTTTCTTCATCAAAATACTGACCCTGGAAGCGCAGGTTGTTTTCGACCTCGTCGATTTCTTTGAGCGCCAAGTTACCGTAGGTTTTGTATTTGGCTTTCCAGACGATCTTGCCCTCGTCATTCGTAAGTTCTCTGGGCGTGCCTAAGTGATCGAGGTGGTAGTGATACACCTTGTCGTCTTGCACTTGCGCCAGCGGTTTAAAGCTGCCGGGTTCGTAGACGTAGGTCTTGCTGAGCTTGCCGCGAATCTCTTGGGTTAAGAGGTTGTCGACCCACAGATAACGCGTGGCGCCGAAGGCGTCGCGTTTTTCGATACGGCGGCCTAAGGGGTCATATTTAAAGCTGACATTCTGATCGCGTTGGTGGCTGGCGACATTGATTAACTGGTTGTTGAGGTTGTAGGTAAACTGTTTTTGCAGTTTGCCGTCTTTGCCGCGGACTTCTTTGACTAAATTACCACGAGTATCATACGCAAACTTCTTGTCACCCTGGATGAGCAGGCGATTGCCTTTGACCAAACCCGGTGTGGCCGTGGGTGAATCGGTGATGGACAGTAAATTCCCCGCCGGGTCGAAATCGAAAAAATCAGGCGAGGCGTTGGCGGCGAGTTTTAAGCGGTTGAGGGTGTCGTAGACGTATTTGGTTTCTTCGCTGCCGTCTTTGAAGACATGGAGATTATTAAATTGGTCGTAGCCGTATTCGCGGTGGATGACGGCGTGTTGGCTGTCTTTGTGGACGGTGAATTGTTTTTGTAATCGGCCTTGCGGGTCGTAATCGGTTTTTGTGCTGAGTGCGCCTTGTGACCGGGAGAGTTCTCTGCCGAGGCTGTCGCGTTGCACGGCGGTGATCGTTTGGCCATTAAAGGCCACGGATTGAAATGCCAGGCTGTCGTCATACGCGTAATCAATACGCTGACCATCGGGCAGCGTGGTTTGAATACGTTGACCCACGGCGTTGTAGTGATGCGCGGTGATCTGTTGGGTGGAGAGTAATTGCTGCTGTGTCGCGTTGAGATCGACATGGCTTTCTTGCAGCAGATTGCCCAGCGGGTCGTAGCTGAATTGTAAGAATTGCTGGGCGTTGTAGGTTTCGATCAATTGCCCGGCGGCGTCGTACAGGTAACGGGATTTTTCGATCTCATTGTTGGTGTCGCCGACGCGGCGGCTGGTCTTGGTTTGCAGTTGGCCCAGGACGTTGCGGTCGAATTGGGTTTGGACTTCGCCGCTGTCGAGGTGTTGGATTAAATGCCCGGCGGGGTTGTATTTATAGTGTTGGGTTCTGCCGTCGAAGCCGATTTCTTTGATTAATCGCTCGTTGCCGTCGTAGAAGAATTGGTGTTTATCACCGTTTTCATTGATCAAGGCGGTGAGGTTGCGTTCGGTGTCGTATTCATACCGGATCACATTCCCGGCGGGGTCGATGCGGCGCGTGGGTTGCCGGAGTTTGTCGTCGTAAAAGTACTGGGTGACGCGGCCGTGCGGGTCGGTGTATTGGGTGAGTTGATCGTTTTCGTTGTATTCGAAGGCGGTGACTTGGTTGTCGGCGTTCGTGACGTTGGCAATTAAACCGGTGAGCGTGTATTCATAACGCGTCGCGGCTTGTTTGACATTGTCCAGTGACTGACCGGCGGCCTGGCCAACGACTTCAATGATCTGACCCCAATCGTCATAGGTGTAGTGCAAGGTGTTGTTCAGTGGATCGGTTTGGCGGATTAATTCGGCGCGGTCGTTCCAGGTGTACTGGGTTTTGCGCCCGGCGCGGTCGATGATCTGCGTGACTAAACCGTTGGCGTTGTATTCATAACGGGTGGTATTGCCCAGCGGATCGGTGACTTGCTGCACGAGACCCTGCGCATTGAACACGCGCTTCCAGGTTTGGCCGTGGGCGTCCACAAAAAGCGTTAACTCATCACCGGTATAGGTGCGTTGGGTGCGTTGGCCCAGCGGATTGGTGATGCGCAGTAAATGCTGTTCTTTGTCGTACAGGTATTCGGTTTTGTTGCCGAGTGGATCGATGGCGGCGATGACTTGGCCGGCGGCGTTGTAGTCTTTTTTATGGACGTGTCCTTCCGGATCGGTTTCTTCGGTGATCAAGCCGAATTCGTTGTAATGGAAATGGCTGGTGTTGCCTAAACTGTCGGTGGCGGTGCTGCGTTGATGATGCGGATCCCATTTGAAGGTGTAGGCGTAGTTGCCGTTGTCGCCCCATTGCCGTTGGCATTTGGCTTGGTTGTTGAGTTGATCCCATTCGAAATAAAAATTCGCGCCGGTGGCGAGGATGCGTTGCACGATGATGTGGTTGCTGTAGCGGTATTGCTCGCCGTGACCGGCGGCGTTTTTGTTTGCGATCAGATCACCGGCTTCATCGTAGAAGTAACGCACCTGTGGAGTGTCGCGTTGTTCACCGCTGTGATTGGTTTGATAGATGGCGGCGATGCGGCCTTGCGCAGCGCGCTCAAATACGAGTCCCTTGCCCCAATTACTTTGCACACGTTGCAGGCGACCGATGGTGTCATAGTGAAAATCCAAGGCAAAACCGCGCGGTGTATTGCTGGCGGATTTGGCGGCATTTTTCCTGGCGGGCACATAAGCCTTGTGACGCCATTGACTCAAACGATACGTCTGCTCGCTGATGCGTTCAAACACCTTGGTGGGTTGGCCCGCTTGGTTCAATAGAAAACAATTGTCCGACTCAAACGTCAGCTTCATGCCTTCGTGTAATTGCAAACTCTTGCGACCGAGCGCAGGACGCTTGAAGGTAATGCTGCGGCCGTCATCGGCAAATAATTCCACGGTGTCGGTTTTTAAGGTGAGATAGGCCTGACCTGGATGAATCCAGCCGTGTCCCAAACCAATGTCACGGCTGTGACTGGTGCGATAGGTCCGTTTCCACACGAACGGCACTGGACCAGTTAAGGCCCCGTCTTCCAGGCTCAGCAGTTCTTCGCCGCTGATCATGCTGATGGGTTCGCCTTTGACCTGGCATTTATCTTCGGGCGGATCCGTTTTGGTGTCGGTACCCGCTACATCACCGTTGCCTGCTTTGGCTGCGGGTGATGTTGGTGGCGCTAAGGTGGTGGGCTTATTGCCGGGTGTGTTGCTGGCGCTGGTTTCAACCGCCGCCGGTTTGGGTGGCGCAGCGGAGATCATTTCTTTTGCTACCACGACCTCGCCGTTGGCCAACATTTCAATCAGCATCGCGGTTATTTGCACGCTGCTGCGTGCTGCACCGTCGGCGGCACGGGGGGCATGTGCATTAATGATGGATTCGATAGCCGCATCGTTCAGATTCAACGATTGGACAAATTTCTCGGCGGCGCCTTTGTCGCGAAAGATGCGCACACCGTCCTGTGATTTTACCAACAGCATACTGGCGGGAACGAAGCGATACTGCATGCCTTCGCCAGCCGGTATGGCGAGATAGGTAACCGACTGACCATTGTGAGTGAGGTGGGTAACCGGATAGACCTTGATGTTTCCCCGCACGATCAGGGAGGCAATGAGCTCGTGAATTTGGTTATCCTGTAAATCGCGCGGTACTGTCCCGAGTTGATCGTTGATTTGGTGCAGAATACGGCGCCAGCGGTGAATCTCTACCTGAAGACCCCGCACAAATGTTTGGGTTGCGCTGAGGTCATGAAAATCTTTGCGCTTGATGGCGATGTCGATGGGTCCATCACCCGGCAGGTGTAACCGGAAATGTCCATGACCATTTGTAACAATGAGGTTTTGCATTGGCAATTACATCCCCGCTCTTATTGACATAACAAACACCGTGTTTAATTCGTGGTATGTGTCGATCCTGCTCTTCGGAAACCCTGCTACATCACTCCACATATTTATGGAGTAGGAGGCCAGTGGCGTTGCGTACCGGTAGGGGATTACCGGTGTGCCTTTATCGGAGCGCAATGGAATTCTACTACAGACGCGCGGTAACTTGCTCTTTTTACACCGATTTTGTCTTATTAAATCGTTTATCTGCCGGTTGCCATGGCGTGAATTGTGATGGACTTCACGTTCTAGCCATTACGCCAGCCGGTCTTTTGCCGATTGCCGCAGGCATACGCCAGCGCCACGTGTCCCTG
>JANNJI010000222.1:0-2301 GCA_031405795.1 Gammaproteobacteria bacterium | reverse complement strand
GGCGCCGACGAGGGTGGAGATGAGCAAGAAGGCGTTCGTAATGGAATGATCGCTATCGACCATCGCTTGCTGCTATGTTTCGACGCACATCGGTACCCGCGTCTATGGCAACTCCAACGGCTTCCTGGGTGATTACGCCAGCTCACACCACAGTTTAGGTTGCACGGTCATAGCCCAACACGAAGAACAGATGCAACGCGATTATTGGTATAGCGTTTCGCGTGTCCCCGCACTGCTACAAGACAAGATCAGCATCGGCCAAATGGCGGCACAACGTGCGGTACAACGCCTGCAAGCACGGCACATCAAAACACAACAAGCGCCGGTGATCTTTCAGGCCGATGTGGCGC
Source organism: Gammaproteobacteria bacterium (assembly GCA_031405795.1). Classification (GTDB taxonomy): domain Bacteria; phylum Pseudomonadota; class Gammaproteobacteria; order UBA6429; family Thiohalophilaceae; genus JACQBC01. Next base: position 1,951 of record JANNJI010000222.1, on the reverse strand, counting down.
GTGGTCTGCTTGGTCATTTGCTGCGTGGGATCTCCGGCGGTTCGCTCTATCGCAAGGCATCGTTTTTATTAGATTCGCTGGGACAAACATTATTTCCCGCCAGCTTTTCCATTGATGAACGTCCACATATCCCACAGGCATTGGGAAGCTCGCCGTTTGATAGTGAAGGCGTCGCCACCCAAGCGCATTACTTAGTACAAGACGGCGTGTTGCGTAACTATGTACTCGATTGTTACGCCGCGCGACGGCTTGATATGCAAACCACCGGCAATGCCGGTGGCGTACACAATTTATTTATCAATGATTCCGGTTGTGATCTGCCTGCATTAATGCGACAGATGCAACGTGGGGTGTTGGTCACCGAGGTCATGGGCCAAGGCGTTAACACCGTCACCGGTGATTACTCGCGCGGCGCCACTGGCTTCTGGATCGAAAACGGCGAGATTCAATATCCCATCGAAGAATTTACCCTCGCTGGTAACCTGCGGCAAATGTTTTCGCAGCTTGTTGCCGTCGGTAATGATGTTGATAACCGTGGCAATATCTGCACCGGATCGTGGTTAATTGAGAACATGATGATCGCCGGGGAGTGATCTGTTGTTGAAAGACTTTTCATTCCATTCGAAATGACAATGGATATAGGATGGTGACATTAACGAACTATTTCCCCCTTTTTCAAAGGGGGGAACAACACGCCGACGGTATGAAGTGTTTTTAAAGAAAGTGGATAGGAATTTGGAACAGAGTTGATGACACGCAAGCAACCTGAACTCAAATCACAAGTGCAACACAGGGTTTAATTTCGAAGAATAGATGATGCGGTGTTTTAAATCCAAGACATGATCAACTTGTTTGTCAGCGATGAGAATAAAATCAGGAAATTTTATCATCATAATGATCGTGTCTCACGATCAGTTTCGTTCCCTACCGTCATCCTGACGACCACTCATTTATACTAAGGCCTTACACCTTACCACCAGTTCACAATGTTGTAACAAACTGGTAGGAAGAAAACAGGTTAACGTTAGTCTGTTTTTAAATGGTTGTTGTAGAATGTCTCTGTTCTCCCCAACAAAATGAACGAGACAGCCAAGGATGTCCACCATGATCCCCCCGCTCAAACCCCAACTCAAACGCCTGAGCGATGTCACCATCAATGAGTTGGCGTACATCGCCACACCGGTATTTGCACTAAGTAAACTGCAAGAAAAAAACAGCGCCATCGATGGCCTCCCCGCCGATTGGCAACCCCAACAAATAGAAAACGGTGAATGGGTTCTGCTCTGTGATAAGGCGTGGTCGCTACTGAGTTCCGCGTTTTTTTATAACAAAACCCTCGTGCAGTGGACGGTACACGCGAGCATCGCCGGGGTCGCCCGCACCACCTTCCAGGCACATTTGAATACCTCCAGCATGTCCGCTCGGGAAAATAAACCACGCCACGCCTCAGGCTCAGCCTCAGGCGCATCGTCCTCCACTGAATCCCACGATACCGGTGAGGTAGCGGTGGTACGCCCCGCGACATTAGGGCCGCACACGCAGGGTGCCTCCACTCCCCGTACAGAAAAAACCGATGTCGCCACCATAGCATCCAACGGTGATCCCGCGGATCCCGTCTGCAAAGGTGAACCCATCAGCATGGTCAGCGGTGAAGAGCTGCTGACCTTGGAAGATTTTGCATTACCCGGCCCCGTGCCTTTTGTCTGGAAACGGATCTATCGCACCAGCCACTGCCGCGACATCGGACTGGGTCACGGCTGGGTGCATCCGGGTGTGGCGATGCTCACATTAAAAACCGATACCGTGGAATTAATGGCGGATGACGGCCGCCGGATCAGTTTCAAACGCCCGCCGTTGGGAAGCAAGAGCCAACAGCTCCACGAAGGCATGACACTAATATATGAATCCACTACCTGCTTCATCCTCACCCAAGCCGGTCAACCCAACAAAG
>JANNJI010000221.1:0-3099 GCA_031405795.1 Gammaproteobacteria bacterium | reverse complement strand
TGCCATAAAATAATCGCAAGGTGTCGCTCTGATTGAGTGTGCCAATCACATGACTGTGGTGCGCCAAGCCTGCCTCGCGCAATACCGCCAGCACATCTTCGGTATCCTGGTGTTGCACTTGGATTACCGCGCCTAATTCTTCATTGAATAACGCGGCAATGTGATCCTCGCCCAAATCATCCAGGTGTACATCTACTCCGGTATGTGCAGCAAAGGCCATTTCACATAAGGTCACGAACAAACCACCATCACTGCGATCATGATAGGCGAGTAGCAAATTATCCTGATTGAGGGTCTGGATAGTATTAAAGAAGGCGATCAGTGTTTGTGGATTATCCAGATCCGGCGGGACATGACCCACCTGCTGATACACTTGCGCCAGACATGAACCGGCCATGCGCCGCTGGCCTTTGGCAATATCAATCAAGATCAAATCGGTATCACCAACATCACAGCGTAATTGCGGTGTCAATGTTTTGCGGACATCCGCGACCCGCGCAAAGCCGGTAATGATCAAGGATAAGGGCGCAGTGACACTGCGTGGCTGACCGTGCTCCTGCCAGACCGTTTTCATCGACATGGAATCTTTGCCCACCGGTATTGCAATGCCCAGTGTCGGGCACAATTCCATTCCCACGGCCTTCACAGCCTCAAACAAACCCGCATCTTCGCCGGGATGTCCGGCGGGGGCCATCCAGTTTGCGGACAAAACAATGTCACTGAGTTTATTAATTCGTGCCGCCGCAATATTGGTGATCGCCTCGGCCACCGCCATGCGTGCCGAGGCGGCATGATGCACGAGTGCAATTGGCGCGCGTTCGCCCAATGCCATGGCTTCACCCGTGTAACCATCGTAACCGGTGGTGGTCACCGCGACATCAGCAACCGGCACTTGCCAGGGACCAACTAATTGATCGCGTGCCACCATACCGGTTACGCTGCGATCACCAATGGTGATCAAAAAGTTTTTCGCCGCCACGGTCGGCAAATGCAGAATGCGTGTTACGGCGTCATCGAGTTTGATGGCCCGACTGTCAAATTCGGTTTTATGAAACGGCCGGTGTTTGACATTGCGCACCATCTTCGGCGGTTTACCCAACAACACATCGAGCGGCATATTAATCGGAGTGTTATCAAAATATCCATCACCCAACACCAGTTGTTGTACCTCGGTGACTTCACCCACCACCGCATACGGACAACGCTCACGTTCACATAACTCAATAAATTCCGTCAGCTCTTCGCGTTGGATGGCAAGCACATAACGCTCTTGCGCCTCGTTACACCAAATTTCCAGCGGTGACATGCCGGGGTCATCATTGGGTATGGTGCGTAATTCAAATTGCGCACCACGTGCACTGCCATGCACTAATTCCGGTAAGGCATTGGACAAGCCCCCCGCACCCACATCGTGAATACTCAGGATGGGATTACTGCTGCCCATTTGCCAGCAACGATCGATCACCTCTTGCGCACGGCGTTGCATCTCGGCATTACTGCGCTGTACTGAGGCAAAATCCAAATCTTCCTGGCTGGTACCCGTGGTCATCGATGAGGCGGCGCCGCCGCCCAAGCCGATCAACATCGCCGGGCCACCGATGACGATTAAAGGTGATCCCACCGGCAGATCTTGTTTGGTGATGTCCGCCGCACGAATATTTCCCACCCCACCAGCCAGCATGATCGGTTTGTGATAACCACGTACTTCAACTCCGTCAGGGCCTGGCACTTGTTGTTCATAAGTACGGAAATAACCGCAGATATTGGGGCGGCCAAATTCATTGTTGAAGGCCGCCGCACCGATCGGCCCTTCCAGCATAATGTCCAGGGCGGAGGCTATGCGTGATGGTTTGCCATGATCGATCTCCCACGGTTGTGGCAATGCCGGCAGACGCAAATTCGACACTGAAAAACCGCACAATCCCGCCTTGGGCTTGGAGCCGCGACCGGTCGCGCCTTCATCGCGAATCTCCCCGCCTGAGCCGGTTGCCGCACCAGGGTCCGGCGCAATCGCTGTGGGATGATTGTGGGTCTCGACCTTCATCAAGATGTGTACCGGCTCATGGGTGTAATGATAAATTTGAGTTCGGTCATCCGGGAAAAAACGTCCCGCATCAAACCCTGCCATCACCGCCGCGTTGTCCTTATATGCCGACAAGATGCCTTGGGGACTATGTGCATGTGTATTGCGGATCATGTTAAACAGTGATCGATCCTGGGGCTTGCCATCAATGATCCAATCCGCATTAAATATCTTGTGTCGGCAATGTTCGGAGTTGGCTTGGGCAAACATCATTAATTCAATGTCATTGGGATTGCGGTTGAGCATCTTGAAATTCTCAACCAGGTAATCCACTTCATCCTCGGCCAAGGCCAGGCCCCAGGCGTGATTCGCCGCAAGCAACGCTTCACGACCACCCTGCAGGATATCCACACTTTGTAACGGTTTGGGTTTTGCATCAGAAAATAACAGTGCCGCATCATCTTCATTACTCAGGACTATCTCGGTCATGCGATCATGCAACAGCGGTTTAATAAGATTGAGTTGTGCCTCACTCAGCGACCGGGCTGACTCGATAAAATAAGCAATACCACGTTCAACGCGTTTGATCACTGGCAGGCCACAATTGTGTGTAATGTCGGTGGCCTTACTCGACCAGGGTGAAATCGTGCCGGGACGTGGGATGACTAATAATAATTGGCCGTGCGGTGAGGTCATGACGCCATCGCCATAATGCAATACCGACTGGAGTTTGTTGTGTTCGTGCGGCTGCAAGGCTCGCTCAGTGGCGACAAAGTGCCAGAACTCGGTAGCAACCGTATGTACCTCGGGAACCATCGCCACCAGTCGTTGTTGCAACTTGGCCAAGCGAAATATTGATAAGGCAACACCACCTCGTAAACGCAGCATCAGCTTCTTCTTGTTGGGGAAGGATTCGGGATCACTATGATACTGTATGCCGCCGGGTGCGGCCAGTGCCTTGCACTTTTACCAATTTGCCGATTCTTGCAACTGCGCCATGAGTGTGTTTAAACCAATCATGTGCAGATCCACCACACACACCAGATTGGCAACGCTACAGACCGACCATACCGGCC
>JANNJI010000220.1:0-2185 GCA_031405795.1 Gammaproteobacteria bacterium | reverse complement strand
AAGTTACTGGTAGACAAAGGGGCGGATGTCCATGTCCGGGATAGTTTTAACGAAACCCTATTACACGCTGCGCTTACTGTCCGGGTTTACGAGGAAACGTTATTAGGTAAACCAAATAAACATACCCGCCCAAACCTAGCGCAACGCTGTTTAATGGTGGAGTTCCTGTTACAAAAAGGTGTTGATCCCACCCTGGAAAGTCATACCAGGACACTGCCAATACATCGAGCAGCAGGTCTCAGCGGTGAGTATCGCGATCATATCAAATTGATCACGTTGTTGTTGCCTGATATATCTTTATTAAACCACAAAAACAAATACGGTTTCACGCCCATCGACATGGCCAAAGATTCAAAAATTAAAGCATATTTACTCTCGCTATTGGATAAATAAAAGCATCACCATTACCCGTCATTGCTGGTGCCGATGCCAACAGAAACTGTGCAACCAGGATGCATTCGAAAGCCTATTCTTTGCTGAAGGCAGACGCGATTAGAAAAATGACATTTTGCGGTTTTGGAGGAATATTTTTTCTCCCTCACTATCTAACCGCTATACTTATCCCTAACTGCTTGTTGAAAAACGCAGAACGTACTGAGCATGCTTTAAACCGACTCACGTCGATAGCCAGAAGCCTATTGATACATGTGGATCCCGGCTCGCCTCCGGTTCAAGCCCGGAGTTGGCCGAAACGACGAATCGGGGTTCGAGGTCGAGTTTTTCAACAATTTGCAGATGTGCTGGTTACTGTTAGAGAAATCGATGAAGTGGGTCTTGTTAATGGGGTTAATCGCGATGACGGCTGGTACGAATCCTTATTTTGGTGCTGAAGCGCCGCGACATGCATTGACGAGTGGTGCTGATCATCTCACTACGGGACAGTATTATAGTGTTGCCGTCGTCATGAGTCTGGTCGGCCGCATGCCACTTTCGACATTCCTGCCTGTTCAGCACAAGATTTTATTGCCAGGATTATCATCGTGAACCAGGACATCACCGCGCACAAGCACGCTGAAGAGAGTTTGTTAGCGATTGCACGCGGTGTGTCGGCCACCACCGGCGAGACTTTTTTTCATTCCCTGGTCGCACATCTGACCACCATGCTGAACGCTGATTATGCCTTCATCGGTGAGTTGGTCGCGGGTGCCGACGACCGCATCCGCACCGTGGCGGTGCGTGCACATGGCCAACAGGTTGCCAACTTTGAATACGCGCTGTCCGGCACACCGTGCCAGAACGTTGTCGGTAAAGTAACGTGCGCGTACCCCAGTGGTGTTGCCCAACAGTTCCCGGATGATCACATGCTCGTGGAAATGGGGGTCGAGGCTTATGTGGGAACGCCACTGTTTGGCGCGGCCCGTCAGGAGCTGGGCCTGCTCGTCGTGCTGTATCGACGACCCATTCATGACGACACCATCGTTGCCTCCACACTGGAAATTTTTGCGGTGCGTGCCGCCGCTGAACTGGAGCGAGTGCGTGCCGAGACACAGATGCGCAAACTGTCCAGCGCCCTTGAGCAGACTGCCGATGTGGTGATGATCACCGACCGTAGCGGAGTCATCGAGTACGTCAACCTGGGCTTCGAAAAGGCCACCGGATTTAGCCGCGACGAGGCAGTGGGCCAAAAGCCGAGCCTGCTGAAGTCCGGCAAACAGGCGATGGAGGTCTACAGAAACCTCTGGGACACCATTCTCGCTGGCGACGTGTTCAGTGAAGTGTTAGTCAACCGTCGCAAGGACGGCAGTTTGTACTACGAGGAGAAGACCATTACCCCGCTCAAGGATGTTGTGGGTGAGATCACTCATTTTGTGTCAACGGGCAAGGATGTGACGGAGCGTATGCAAGTCCAGGAACGCCTGCAGCACATGGCGCAGCATGACGCGCTCACCGAGTTGCCGAATCGAGTGCTGTTCATGGATCGGCTTAAGCAGGCGATGGTACGTGCCCGTTGGCATGAGCGATTGGTGGCCGTGTTATTCGTGGACATGGATCGTTTCAAGAACATCAACGACACACTCGGGCACGATGTCGGTGACAAATTGTTGAGGTTGTTGTCTGAGCGTTTTATCTCTGCAGTGCGCGAAGGTGACACCGTGGCGCGTTTCGGTGGCGATGAGTTTGTCATCTTGTTGGATGATCTCGATTCAGAGAAAGATATCGGCGTAGTGGCACACAAAATCCTGGA
>JANNJI010000219.1:0-1410 GCA_031405795.1 Gammaproteobacteria bacterium | reverse complement strand
ATCACTTTAATAAAGACAAACTCTATGAAGATGCAACAGCCTACAAGAATAATGCCGAATCGATCAAGGTGGAAGGCATCAGTGGGGCATTGATCGGTGACGGTGCGCGTTTTAATGGACAGGCGCGTCTGCGCATCCCCGCCAGCGAATCAACCAAATTTACCACTGCTGATGGGTTGAGTTTATCCGCCTGGGTGCGTTATGAGGCGGAGCAGAACGACGCGTGGCTGTTTACGCAACGCGGTGATGCCGCTGGATTGCAAATCGGGATCAACAAAAATCAATTGACTGCCCGTTATCAATCAGGCCAGACGGTGGTTACCACACCGGCGGCGCCCATCACGCCAGCGGCCTGGCATCATATTGGTGTCAATATAAAAGATAACAAACTCTCGTTGTTTGTTGACGGGACGGAGGCCGCGACGCTCGACGTGGCATTTCAAGGCAATAACGGTGACATCTATCTGGGCGGTGCTGCCGATGGCTCGCACGGTTTTACCGGTGACATGGATGAGGTGCGTATTGCCAACAAAGGCACGACAGCGGCAACATTTTTTGCCGCAGCGCGTAGTCAAGGTATCGACAGTGCGCTGCTTGCTTATGCCGAGGACGAGAATCGCAGCAGCGCTGGCGGTGACGCCTCGTTCTTTCCGATTATCATGAAAAACGTCACCACCGACGGCTGGGTGGTGATCGGAATTCTCATGGTCATGGCCGTTATCAGTTGGGTGATCATGCTTGGCAAAGCGCTGTTTTTGTTCAGGGTGAAAAAAGATAACCTGGCGTTTTTGAAAGAATTCAACCGGCTGGGCGCCAGTGATCCGGCAAAACTGGATCATGAGGAAGACGAACAGGAACGTGAATTGCAGGATTCACCGGTGACCATGGCGTTGTTTGGTCATCATGATCATTACCAGAGTTCGAATATCTATCACGTTTATCACCGCGGTATCCAGGAGATCAAGTTGCGCATGAGCAAGGCGGTAGGCGCCAACGTGGTGTTAACGCCGGAGGCGCAAAACGCGATCCGTGCCAGCCTCGATGCCCAAGTGGTGCGCGAATCGCAGAAATTAAATGCGCAAATGGTGCTGCTGACCATTGCGATCAGCGGCGGACCGTTCCTTGGGCTGCTTGGTACGGTGGTGGGCGTGATGATTACCTTTGCGGCGATTGCCGCCGCAGGCGATGTCAATGTCAATGCCATTGCACCAGGTATCGCCGCCGCCTTGCTCGCCACTGTCGCAGGATTGGTTGTCGCCATCCCGGCGCTGTTTGGATACAACTACCTGGGCTCGAAGGTCAAGGAAGCCACCGCCGACATGCAGGTATTTGTCGATGAGTTCATTACCAAGATTGGCGAACATTACAGTCATTAGAGGTGAACCATGAAATTGAATGACGATAATAAAC
>JANNJI010000218.1:0-6166 GCA_031405795.1 Gammaproteobacteria bacterium | reverse complement strand
GTACATTCCTGGTTGCAATCTTTGCGTACACGATGGGTGGTGTACAGGATTTACCGAAGGGCATCACCAGTGTGGGTGAGGCCATCGTTCATCAGATGGGTGTGCAATTGCTGGGTATTGCAGTGACACTGGTCTGGAGTGCGGTGTTGACATGGATCATCCTCAAATTGATCGACCTGGGAATGGGCTTGCGTGTCAGGGAAGAAGAAGAAACCGAAGGACTCGACCACGCGCAACACAACGAATCCGGTTATATCTTTTAGTAGCGCAAGCGATTTGACTGGCTTTGCAACCAACGGGCGCAGTATGCGCCCGTTTGTCATTGGGTAACGCTGTCATGTGCCGGGCTGAGGGAAAGATGGCCTGCTATACTACAAATACCGACGTGTTTGCTGTAGAGTGATCGGTAATCAAGGAGTCTTCCATGCGCAGACAAATGAGCAGAGGTTTTTTAGCGGTGATGTATTGTTCGTCACTGCTGGCGGTAGTGAGCAATCCGGCACTGTCACAACCCACAACCACGCCACAACGAACGCCACCGCTGTTGCCAGTAGAGACGACGGACCGTGGGCAACTCTTGTATGAGAACCACTGTCAGGTATGTCACGAAAGTGTGGTACATGTCAGGCAGAATCGCCGCGCGGAATCGAAGGATCAACTGCAAACGTGGGTGGTGCGCTGGTCTACTCATCTCAAGCTTACCTGGACTGCCGAAGACACCGGCGCCGTGGTTGACTATCTCAACCAGCGTTATTATCAATTTGACGGTAGCGTGAAAAAACAAGAGTAAACATGTCGGCTACGGCAGCCTGCTGATCCCTATCTCAGCGGTTTTCATTGCGGCGCTCAAGTCCGGGTTTGTTATTGATAATCGCATTGACAGCGCTGGCAGGCTTACCGGGTTGTTTATCAAGGTCGGTTAGTTGGAGACAGCGGCCTACTTCCAGCATGTGGCGTATTTCATTGGCAGGCAACGGGCGGCTGAAGTAATAGCCTTGCATCTCATCGCAGTGTTGATCGCGCAGAAACGCCACTTGTTCAGCGGTTTCGGCGCCTTCGGCGACAACCCACAGATGAAGATTATGCGCCATGGCAATCACGGCTTGCACCACGGCGGCGTCATTGGGATCGGTGGTGATGTCTTTGACAAAAGAGCGATCGATCTTCAGTGTTTTGATCGGCATGCGCTTGAGGTAAGCCAGTGAGGAATAGCCGGTACCAAAATCGTCAATCGCCAAATGTACACCCATGTGATCCAATTGGTTTAATACGGCAAAAGTTTGTTCGGTGTTGTCCATTAACATGCTTTCGGTGATTTCCAGTTCCAACCACTGCGCATCCAGTCCCGTTTCCAGTAGCACGCGTTGCACCAGTTCCGCCAACTGTGGTTCGCGAAACTGCCGTGCCGAGAGATTCACCGCCATGCGCGCCGGGAAAAAGCCAACGGTCTGCCAGACTTTATTTTGTGCGCAGGCGGTACGTAATACCCATTCGCCAACTTGAACGATCAGACCGGTGTCTTCCAGCAGCGGAATGAATTTAAGTGGTGATACCAGATCGGTGCCGTTTGGATTCCAGCGGATCAAGGCCTCAAAACCGCTGAGTTGGCCAGTGCTAAGATTAACCTTGGGTTGGTAATGCAACACGAATTCATTGCGCTCCAGCGCCCGGCGCAGTTTGGTTTCAAGCTGGAGCCGTTCCATGGCGTTGGCGTTGATACTTGCTTCGTAATATTGATAACCATTGCCGCCTTGTTCCTTGACGCGGTGCATCGCTGCCTCGGCATTGCGCATCAGGGTGTCATGATCGTCACTGTCCAGGGGATAAATGGTGATACCGATGCTGGCGGTAATAAATAGCTCAAGACCAGCGAGTTCAAATGGCGGTTTTAGATGATCCAGGATTTTTTGGCCAATGCGTGCGATGTCATTCGTCTGTTGCAGGTTGGGAAAGATTAACGCGAAGGTGTCACCATTCAAGCGCGAAACGGTATCACCCTCACGCACAGTGCCTTGTAAATGGCCAGCCATGGCTTTGAGTAAATCATCTCCGGCGTGATGGCCGAGGGTGTCGTTGATTTTTTTAAAGCGATCCAGCCCAAGGACAACCACACCAACTTGGTGTTGGTAACGTTTTGCATCACGAATTGCTTGTATTAGGCGGTCATTATAGAGCGTTCGGTTTGGCAAATCGGTCAGCGGGTCGTGATAGGTGAGGGCATGTAATCGTTTTTTTGTCTCGGCGTCCAGGCTTACGGTGTTGATCAAGGTTTCCCAATAACCACGGTTCAGGTGGTTGGTCTGGAACAACATATAAATTGTGCCAATAAAAAAAATCAGACCGAGTCCATGTACTTCGGTATTACCAGAGAATAAACCAAGCAGGGCGGCGGGCGCCAATAACAGCACGAGATAGGCGCGTGACAGTGCCAAATTCATGTTCAGACCAAATATACTACCCGTACAGACGCCCGCCGTGATCACCCCAGCGATAAAGGAAGTCCAGGCGCCGCCATAAAAATACACGGCGAGGGCATTTAACATGCCCCAGCTGAACGCCATCATCAATGCCGCTATGCCATAGGTGATGTGCCAGCTACGTGGACTGTAGCCGTAGAGTTGATCGAATACTTTCAGTAACACCATCCGTAACAAAATACAGGGCACCGTGATGCTCAGTGCCGTGTAAACGACCCAGGGATGGTCAGCAAGATAGGGTGTCGTCAGGAATAAACAGGCCAAGGCGGCGCTATAGCTAATGACGGCTGGTGGTGTGCGGCGTGCCATCTCGTAGGCAGCAGTGCGTTTGATTGCGCCAATTTGGGCTGGGCTGAGATCCTCCGTGCCACGATAGGTTAATGTTTCCATGGGTATTTTTATCGGCCAGTAGCGGTATTTCTATACTTGCCTGACATGCCGCTGGGGTGTTATGGCAAATTAGCGGCAATACACGGGCCAAGTGGCGAAAAACTGTGATGGAGGTAACATTTTTTAAGAATAAGTCTTTCCCGCACCCGATGAGCGACCTTGCTGCATGTGTTTCTTAGATTGGAGGCCAGAAAATCTGGAACAGTTATTTGTGTGTCTTGGAAAATAAAATATATTTCAGTTTATGGGAAGACACCGCATGTCCACGTGTGTTGATGTTTTTCCCGCACTAGCCAACATCAACGATGCCGCATAGTTGCCTGCACAACCAGCAGTCCGAGTCTGTTCACATTCGCTAATGAAATGATGTAAATCGGGGATTGCAGATCGGACTTGATCCCGATATGTCAGCTGGTCGACATAGGTGGTCACCTTTTTAGTGCCACACTTGTATTACTTTGGTTATACAACGATTGCTCTGTGACTTTAGTTACTGACTTTCATTCGCTAACATCATAGTCTTCCCCTGAATACCGCTGACCAGTATCGGCCTCATTGTCACGTATTGGCAATACGAGCCGATGTTGAGATGACGCACAAGCTTATAATTGACATATTTTATCCCGTGGCGTCCAGATGCTTAGAAAATAAAAAATAGTTCAGTTTATGGGGAGACACTGTATGTCGACAAGTATTGATCATTTAGCAATAGAAGATTGGCTACATACTTTTCCTGCACTGGCCAATATCAACGATGCTGCATGGTTATCCGCGCAACAAGCAGCCCGAGTCTATATTTTCCCAGCAAATACCGTCGTCATGCGGCCAGGAACACCCAGCCAGGGAGTGTTTCTGCTGGCAAAGGGCAGCGTCCGTGTTTTTGAGCGAGCAGCGAACGGGCGTGAAATCGTGCTTTATCGTGGGCAGCCGGGTGAAATATGTATCTTAAGTCTGGCGAAGCTATTTAACCAGGCGACCTACTCCGCTGAGGTGCTCGCAGAGACGGAGGTCCACTACGTTAATATTCCTTCATGTGATTTTCGCAACGCAGTGGCAAATTCGGCGGCGTTTCGCGAGGCAATTTTCTCGACCCTGACGCATCGGTTAAGCGACCTTATGCATCTTGTCGGGCAAGTCACTTTTCAAGACTTGGATATCCGGCTGGCCTGTTTACTCGGACAATTATTTGGCGTGGGTACTAATCGTGTGTTATCGATCACACATCAGGAACTGGCTGATGAACTGGGTACTTCGCGTGAGGTCATCAGTCGGTTGCTGAAGGAGTTTGAGCACATGGGGTGTATCCGCTTGCATCGCGGTACCATCGAAGTATTGTCACAACATGATCTTGCCTGTCTGTCTAAATAACAGTTTCAATTTTTTTATCATACGCGTTAATGAAGTGATCTGAATCGGCTGTTGTAAATCCGGTATGATCCCGCTATGTCAGCTGGACGACATAGGTGGTGACCATTTTAGTTCTGCACGAGCGTCACTTTTGTTTACAATAATTACTCTGTGACATTAGTTACTGACTTTCATTTGCTAAACCGCATAGTCTTCCTCCGAGTACAGCCAACCAGTGTCGGTCTTGTCGTCAGGTAGCGGCAATACGAACCGGTGGTGAGCTGATCACAAACCTAAAATAGTGACTAACGTTAGGAGGAAGTAGCATGAAGCCAAATAAACAGAGAAACGCACGGGTACGATCCATCATTGTATCGGCGTGCAGTACGGTAATGCTCTTGTCACCGGTTGTATTTGCCGAGCATAAAATTGAAACGAAAGAGCCGGTTCTTGCATTGAGCCTCATTGAACGCATCAACCCAATTACTAACGCCGTACATTGTAAAACACCGCCTTCCCCTGATTTGTCCAGCGTACTTAATAACACGGTGCGTGCAAAATTGGCGCTGGTCGAGCTGGGCAAGGCATTGTTCTGGGACATGAATGTTGGCAGTGATGGTGTACAGGCCTGTGCCAGTTGTCATTTTAATGCAGGGGCGGACAGTCGTTCAAAGAATCAGATGAGTCCGGGCCTTAATCAGGCCAATGGGGATACCAGTCCGAATCCGGATACAACCTTTATCAAGAGACCTAATTATCAGCTGGTATCAACGGATTATCCATTTCACAAGCTCAGGGATATAAAAGATCGGAGGACGGTTGTAACCACCGATCCATTGCTGGAAAATGACATTACCGGTTCACAAGGCGTGTTTAAACAACGTTTTGTCGGCGTGGTGCCGGGCTCTTCAGCAGATCTGCGGATCAATCAAACTGACACGGTATTTAATGTCGAAGGCGTCAATGTGCGTCAGGTTGAACCACGCAATACCCCAACCGTGATCAACGCCGGGTTTAATCACCGTAATTTTTGGGATGGCCGCGCACAAAACAGTTTCAATGGGGTGAATGTCTTCGGTAATCTGGATACGGCGGCGCATGTCTACGTGTCACCGGATTTTGCGACATTGGCCAGCACCACCGTCACCTTTGACGATTCAAGTCTGGCATCCCAGGCAATGGCACCGCCAGGTTCCCCAATGGAGATGTCGGCCGAAGGGCGTGAGCTGCGCCACATCGGCAAAAAAATTGCTACGATGCAACCGCTTGCACAGCAGGATGTGCATCCTGATGACAGTATCCTCGGTCGCCTGAACAATCGTCCTGGCAAAGGTTTGAAAGGCATCATGTATTTGAACCTGATGTCTGAAGCCTTTCAATTTCGGTGGCTCTTCTCCAGCAAATTAATTCAGATAGATTTGGCAAGCGGGGCTGAAAAGATCGTCGATAAGACATCAACACCGCCCGTTGGCTCGGAAAATTTTGAGTTGTATGAATATAATTTTCCCTTGTTCTTTGGTCTTGCGGTGCAGGCCTATGAGAACACCTTGATCTCGTGTGACACGCCCTTTGATCGCTACAATTTTGGCAATAAGGCGGCATTGACGGCGGATCAGATTGACGGTTTGGATATTTTCAAGAATGCCGGTCGCTGCAATAATTGCCATGGTGGTGCTGAGCTCACCGATGCGGCGACAAGTATTGTCAATGACAAAGGTCGCATTCGTGTACGTGACTCGCAGGTGATTGATACTGGTTTTAACAACATCGGTGTGCGTACCACGTTGGAAGATTTGGGTGTCGGTAATAAACAGACGATCAGAAACAATGTGGCTGCCGAGTTATCGATTGCCCGCCGTGCATTCCTCGATATCTGTGTTGAGGCAGGCGATTGTGACCTAGCAACAGCAGGTTTTGAATTGGCTGTGGATGGAGCGATGAAAATTCCCGGC
>JANNJI010000217.1:0-16356 GCA_031405795.1 Gammaproteobacteria bacterium | reverse complement strand
GACTGTAAAATGCAAGGCATTGATATCGTCGACGTGGTTTCTTTTTTTGAACGTGAAACCGGTAAGATCCGTATCGACCAGCTACAACCGAGCTGGCTACTTTTCTCCGAAGGATTCAAACAAAGTATGCTGCGCAACAGTGCGAAACGTACTTTTGATTTACTTGCGAGTGGTTTTTTGCTGACACTCTCCTGGCCACTGATGTTGATGACGGCATTGGCGATTTTGGCAGAGAACGGATTCAAGTCTAAAACACCGATTCTTTATCGCCAAGTACGGGTGGGTATCGACGGGCGACCTTTTCAGGTGTTTAAGTTCCGCAGTATGGTGGTAAACGCTGAAAAGAGTGGCAGGGCGCAATGGGCAACCAAAAATGACTCACGCGTGACCAAAATTGGGGCTATTATCCGTAAGACGCGCATCGACGAATTGCCGCAAATTTACAACGTATTTCGCGGTGACATGAGTTTTGTCGGACCACGGCCTGAGCGCCCGGAATTCGTGGTGATGCTGGCGGAAAAAATTCAATATTATTCTGAACGTCACCGGGTTAAACCCGGGATTACCGGGTGGGCCCAATTGTTATATCCGTACGGATCGACTGAACAAGATGCGTTAGAGAAGCTTCAATATGATCTCTACTACGTTAAAAACCAAAGTATTTTTCTGGATTTTCTTATTTTGCTGCAAACAGCGGAGGTGGTGCTGTTTGGGCGGGGTGCTCGTTAAAGCGGGTTTACTACCCTATACCAGTCAATCAACTTTCAGCGGGTTGAGCGGCGAATTGATCCATGAAACGACCCGGTTATCTTTAAAATAAATTTTTGATGTACCGTAAACCCAGACATCTCCCAGGTCTTGCATAGGTTCACCTTGAATAGCGCGCACTTGCATCTTGGAGAGATCTTTTTCGATACGCAGAACATAATCAACATTTTTGGAGTTACTGATCGCATAGTAGGGGTTACGGATATTCAAAGGATGGTTTTCATCAAGATGCCAGATTTCCACTATACCGTCTTTAAATTGCACGTGTGATTTACCATAAAACCAGACATTATCTTTAACTTCGGTAGGAAAGCCTTGAGCCTCGGTAACTTCTCTCATTGTTGAGCCATGAGTGAATGTTTTTTTAGGGCTGGCAGTGTTGGGGGGTAAGTTGGTATGTGTTTCTGAGGGCGTATCTATTCGTCGCTCCGGTAATGCTTCGACAGATGTAACTTCGTTATCAGCATTAATTACCAAAATATAGACAAATACACCAAGTATAAAAAACATGAATAATGTTGAAAAAACGCGTTTCGATTTACGGGGTTCTGGTGCGTTCTGGGTATGGTGGGGTTCGGTGTACCACGTCCCTGATGTTGACCGGCTTGTAGCGCCTGAATCAACTTCTTGGTTGGTATTGTTTTCAATCGCAGGTAGCGTTTCATGGGCTTGGTAATAACAGTCCAATATTGAAAACGCCTCCTGGATTAGCATAAACTGTTGTTTGGCGGTGGCCGAATCGGTGTTATTGTACTTTACTTTGTCTGGATGCCATTTTTGCGATTGGCGGCGATACGCATGTTTAAGCTCGTGCCAGGATGTGTCAGCAGACACCCCAAGCAATTGGTAACACTTTTCAAACGTTAATTCCGAATTCGGCATAATTATACTTGGTGGCGGCGCTGTAATTGAGAAAGAAGTAGTGAGGTGGGCGCCAAGCTACCCCGGACCCGTGAATAATTCCGCACCGATTATGGAGGAAGATGGTCTGCTGAATCAACCTGAAATTTGGCCATTTTCTGGCTAATTGGTGGTAGCAGGGGCGTAAGCGTCTGAATGTCTGGAAATTGATTACTAGTTCGTGCTTGATCGATTTTTTCCTCACACGGGTTGGGATGGGCGGTGCATCGCGGAATATTACCCCTCCAGGGGGCCGTGCGCCTCCAACTATATGCTGGTGTAGTACAGTCCTGCCTATCCATGCTTAAAGTTACCATTGGCGTGGCCGATAGACTATAAAAATCAATCCCTTGTTGCATCATTGGTTATCGTTTAAAATGCCCATAGTGTAGAATCCCATACTGCCCCGTGGAAACGTTCTGCTCCAAACTATATTGAGGTCAATTGAATAAATGGATATTTTTGAGAGAAAAAATATTTTTTTACCGTTATTGGCAGTTGTTTTTGGACTGACTGCGTGTTCTTCAGGGGCGGTGTTAGGACCGGATGAACTTAAATTGAGCGATCCGGGTACTGCTGTCAGCCAACCCACATATACCATCGGGGTCGATGATACAGTGCAGGTGAGTGTGTGGCGTAATCCTGAATTATCGGTAATAGTACCGGTGCGACCGGATGGCAAAATATCGATGCCGCTGATTGGTGACGTTCAAGCCGGTGGCCTGACACCGGAACAAGTCGCAGCGGAAATCAAACGTAAATTATCTAACTATGTTCGGGAACCTCAAGTAGCTGTCATTCTGACTGCATTGCACAGTCATGAATACCTGACGCGTGTACGCATAACGGGGGCGGTACGTAATCCCAGTTCCTTACCTCACCGTCAAGGCATGACGGTATTGGATGCCATTCTCGCTTCTGGTGGGATAAATGATTTTGCCGCTCCTGGTCGTGCCAAACTTTACCGTAATATAAATGGCGAGACAAAATCGATTAGTATTGATTTAGGGGAGATACTAAATGGCGGCAAACTTCAGACTAATTATGTTTTAATGCCGGGCGATGTAATAACGGTGCCTGAGCGTCTTTTTTAGTACGGTTTAATTATTTCGCATATGCAACTTCCTGTTGAACAACTGACGAGCCTCTTTTTAAAAGAGATCGAGTTACACAAGCTTAAAATTGCTATTTCATTTGGCATGATTAGTGTTTTATTACTAGCATTAGGTGTCAGTTGGCCAAATAAATTTACAGCGTTCACCAACATTTTAGTTGAAGAACAAGTCCTGGATCCGGAAGCTGCCAGAGCGGCACGTGCTGCGGGCATACAAAGAGATCAGGTCGCGATGGCAAAGGAATTGGTGTTCAGTCAGAAAATAATGGATGAGGTACTAAGGTCGGCAAATTTAATAAGTGATACGACAACGCCGCTGGAAAGAGAAAGAATTGTCGAAAGTGTACAGAAGAGGACCGAATTTTCGCGTAGCAACCCTTCATTATTAAAAATACAATATACAAGCACTGATCCCCAAGAAGCATTTATTATTACCCAAAATTTTGGTGAGGTTTTTGTTCGTGAAAGCACCGAGGATACGCAAAGAAAGGCAGTAGAGGAATTTAATTTTTATGAAAATCAAGTGCGCGAATATTCAAAAAAATTAGTAGAGTCTGAACAAAAACGCAATGACATCAGCAAAGACAATATTAGCGCCACGCCGGGTAACGAGGCAGACGTTAACTCGCGGATAAATGCATTGCGCCTGCGTATTGAGCAATCACAACTTGAGCTTAAGGAAGCCGAAATACGTAAAAAGACTGTTCAGGATCAATTATCAGGTGAAGCAGAAATTACCATAGCGTTAAGCCGGGAAGGACAGTATCGGCAACGAATAGCCGAACTGCAACAAGAATTAGAAACGTTACGATTGACTTATCATGATACATACCCGGATATCGTACGAATTAAGCATCAAATTGATGACCTGAAGGAGTCTGTCGCAACAGAACGGCGTAAAGTAGAGCTCGCAAAAAGCACTGAACAAAAAGGCGCGACACGAATTGATGAAGGAGTGGCACTTAGTCCTTTGTATCAGCAGCTGAAAAATGAATTATCACAAGCGAAAACATTAATTGCCACCCTGGCTACACGTATTACTGAAAATCAAACTTTATTAAACAAAGAATTAGAAAGAGCGAGAAGAATTCACGACGTAGAAGTGAAGCTGGCAGAAATCACTCGTGACTATGGCGCTAATCGTACGCACTACGAAAATCTTTTACGCAATCGTGACAACGCAAAGGATGCGATGAATAAACTACTAAGCCGGAAAGGCGTTAGTTTGATTATTAAGGAACCTGCAACATTACCTCAAAAACCAAGCGGTTTGCGGTTTTTTCATTTTGTACTGGGTGGGATTCTATTGGGGTTGTTAATGCCATTAGCGTTTATTTATGCCTTGATAATATTGGACCCGCGTATTCGTTCTGAAACGATTATTTCTGAAAAATTTAAACTACCTGTGCTGGCTGCAATTCCACAACTTAATTCACCGATTGAAAACGATATGTCATTGAAGAAAAATAGACTTATCATTTTAATTTTTAGTGGTGTATTTATTGTTTATGTTGTGGTTACGATATTAAAACTAAGCAAGGTTATATAACGATGGACAACAAAGAGAATAATGAAAATCCAGATAAAAAATTAAATCAAGAAAATTTAGATTTTGATTTGGCTGGCACTACTGCATTAGTTCGTTTGGATAATACTAAGGGAGAGAATACGACGCATCTTAGTCTTGCTGATATTGCGGCAGCGAGTAAGCAAATTATCAAAATGAAGGAGCCCAAAGAATTGGCGGCTCCAGTTCTGGATGAACTTAAAATTATTTATCCGGATATGAAGAATAAGTCAATAGCAAATGTATATCGGGATCTACGCACGAAGTTATTACACATCAGCAAGGGTAAAAACTTTATTTTACTGGTAACTTCTGTGGCAGAGTCAGGGGGGGCTACTCATATCGCAATGAACTTAGCATCTTCATTTTCATTTGATTCGACAAAGACATCGTTGTTAGTAGACTGTAATTTGTCAAACCCTAAACTGCATGAACTAATGCATGTCAATGTTGAATTAGGCTTAACAGACTATGTTGAGAATGATAGTGTTTCATTATCTGAGATAATCTACCCAACAGGGGTGCACCGGTTAAGGCTGATACCTGTTGGCAAAAGACGCGAATCGGCCACTGAGTATTTCACTTCTTTAAGAATGAGAATTCTAATTGAGGCTCTTAAAAAACGCTATCCTGATCGTTTTATTTTTATTGACAGCCCTTCAATCGGTGGATTTGCGGATGCGAAAATTCTTGCAGACTTATGTGATTTTGTTGTACTTGTTGTTCCTTATGGAAAAATTACAGAGTCCAAATTGCGCGATGCGATATCATCAATTGATGCGCGAAAAATTGCCGGCATAGTTTTAAATTAAACGATGGAAACATTCATGAAGGTAGATAAATATTTATTATTTATTGTCACGGCGAATTTTGCTTTTACACAAGACTTGTTTGCGGTTGATTTTGATTATAATGTAGGGATTGGGGCGGAATATGTTTCGAATATAAATTATTCTGCCAGCGATGAACAGGCCGATACCATTACCCGGTTAGGCGCTGGATTTCGGCTCAGTGAGCAAAATAGATTCGTTCAAAGTAGTACCACAGGTGCAATTGACTATTATAGCTATGCAGACAATACAAACCCAAGTACCGAGGTATTGAGACTCGACACTATAAATAGCCTGATATTATCAAACTTAGACTACCGGATTAATATTGATGATCATCTTGCGTACGTTCCAGTTAGTGCATCTGGCACTGATATACCTGCTAATCGTCAGCAAATAAATCTTT
Source organism: Gammaproteobacteria bacterium (assembly GCA_031405795.1). Lineage (GTDB taxonomy): Bacteria > Pseudomonadota > Gammaproteobacteria > UBA6429 > Thiohalophilaceae > JACQBC01. Next base: position 10,771 of record JANNJI010000217.1, on the reverse strand, counting down.
TCTCAATAGGACCATTTGTAAGATTTCATTTTTCAGCGGTCGATTACGTAGAAATTGAATATAGATATGAAAAATATTACGATGAAATCACGACGTTCGACAGTGATATGGAAAATACCTGGCTTCGTTTAGGGCACCGACTATCACCGGTAAGCCAAATACTGCTAAATTATGTCAACCGCAGTATAAATTTTGATGACGCAGCATTGGTCGATTATCAACAACAAGATGTTTCACTTCGTTATGAGAATACTTCGCCCATTACTGGATATTATTTAGAGGTGGGCAGTACTGATGTTGATAGATCTAACGGGACTACTGCCACAGGCAACCGAAAACGCATAGGTATCAGAAGGTCAATAACACCAACGCATGCTATGGCGGTACATTTGCGTGATGAATTAAGTACTGTGGCACAGGAATTAGGCAATATCCAGATCAGTGAACCCGGCGCGATACCTTCAACGCCCAGCGCAGTACTGCCTGATGCAACATCGGATGTCTTCAGAGTAAAAGGTGCCAATATTGAATATTTGGTTAACGAATCACTAAATCAACTCCGTTTTTCTATTGAATACGCTGATATTAATTACCAATTGGCGTCAAGTGATAACACGACTGCAACCTATGGCGTTGAATTCACGCATAGGTTTTCGAATCAGTCTTCTATTCAAATAGCTTATAGCTATCAACTTCATGAATTAGTTAACATTGCAAGATTTGACCATACTAAGGGCATTCGCGCACTCTTAACGTACCCACTAACTCGTGGCTGGACGATTTCTACTAATATTGGTTACGATGATCGTAATAGCACAACACCTGCATCAGAATATATGACGTATAGATATGGGATTGGTATTACATATCAAACCGGTGAAATATAAATTAACTAATTATAACCAAGACTTTTCATTATTAGCTAAAATGAGATGACATGAGTGAAAAGTGCCACATCAGAGCAGCGACCGAAGCGGATGAAAAAAATATACAATTTCTATGGTCTGAGATATTTAAAATTCCATTTCCTGCGCAAAGATATAACTGGCTATATAAGGTATCAAATTTAAAACCCATTACTTACCTTGCAATTGAAAATTATACTGACCAGGCGGTTGGTGTTTCTGCTCTTCACGTAAGCGAATATCTCTGCTTAGGCAAAACGTGTAAAGTAGCAATCGCAGCTGACTTTGGGGTCATGCCTAAATACCGTGTTTTCGGCCCAGCCAAAGCGCTTCAACGCAACATTATTAATTCAGTAGAAACACACGAAGTCGATTTTATACTTGCGTATCCTAATAAAAAAGCCATGAAATTAATGGAGAGCGTGGGTTATAGCTCTGTTAGCAAAACTACAATGTGCGTTAAATATATTGATGGCACCGATATTATTGGAAAATTTGTCAAACCTCGCTATGTTGCCGCTATTTTTGCGAAAGTGTACAATTCTCTAGTGATCCTGCCGGATGCTATTTTTCGTGCCATATTTGGAAAATGGACTATTCAAACGATAGACAACGTCGAAGAGTTAATAAAAGCTAACGTACAGTTGCCCAGTAATCCATCCCCTGCAAAAATGGAGAAAGTTAAAGATTTTCGCTATCTTATATGGCGTTATGAATTAAACACCGCTATTAAACACCCCATCACCTTGGTGATAAGAAGTGTTAATGGAGATATCAGGGGACTTGCAGTAATTAGTATCAGTAATAATAAACTAACAGTGCTCGATATTATCGGGGTGATAAGAAAAACAGACTATCTTGCACTTATCAATAAGATAACAATTTATGCCAGATCCAAAAATATTGTTCTAATAGAAGTTATATTTACGGGTGGTACAGTGTTTAGAAATATGTTGATGCTAAACGGATTTATTCTTAAACAATATGAACGTGAATTGCTTATATACCCACTATCTTACAAAGATACATTTGCTCAATATATGAAAAAGTCACCAATCTTTGAAAGCGATATGGACTTTTAATATGCGCAAAAAAGAGATGCTTTCACTTGTCATGGAAAAGTCGGGTTTTAACTACATGGTTAACCGATTGAGACGTATTCTCGACAGCAAACAATTTACAATAATAACTTACCATCGAATTTTTGATCATAAACAAATATTAAATTACAAATTTGATGATGGCTTAATCAGTGCCACACCTGAACAATTTGATCAGCAACTATATTTTATTAAGAATAACTACAATGTAATTGGTTTTGATAAATTGATCAATTGCATTGAAAATAATGAAAAATTAGACAAGGGTTCGATTGTCATTACTTTTGACGACGGATTTGAAGATAACTACTACAATGCCTACCCAATATTAAAAAAATATACATTGCCGGCTACGATATTTTTATCGGTAGACTACATAGCAAAGAAAAAACATTTCTGGTTCGATGAGGTTGTGTGTATTTTGAAAAAGCTTAGTGCCGAGTCAATTTCACAATTAAATAGTGAGATCGGAATAGTAAATAAAATTAATACAAAGAATAGAACCACAATAATCGGCTCAGTGATGCATAATTTAAAACGTGTTGATAACTCAACAAGGCTAGAGATTTTAAATAAATTGAAAGTGAAATATAAACATGAAATATTTCAATCTGATGATAAAGCCGATGATAATCAATATCTAAACAACCCGATGACTTGGGAGCATATTCATGAGATGTCGAAAAATAATATAGAGTTTGGTTCGCATACAATGACACACCCGATACTTTCTTCGTTAAACGAAGAAGAATTATATTTTGAATTAAATGAATCTCATAATATTCTAAACAAAAAAAATATTAATTATGTACCCGTGCTAGCCTACCCTGTAGGGGGGAATTATGCGTTTAACGAGAAAGTAAAGGTATGCGCAAGAAATGTTGGCTATAAATTGGCTTGTAGTTACATGCCAGGACGAAATATGATAACTAATTGTGATAAATATGCAATAAAACGTTTGCCTATTGAGAAATTCATGGGTATTCACTATGTGTCGTCAATGCTTGCTCTACCCGAACTGTTTTTCGACAAGAAATAGACATGCACTTTTTTCTGTTATGCGTTTATTTGGCGATGGTGATCATTAGGCCTCAAGAGTTATTTACTGAAATTACAATACCTATATTACAAATACTGTTACTGGCGACGCTAGCTGCATGGTTTTTGTCGGAAAAAAGGTTGGATAAAGAAATCCAGCACACATACATAGTATTATTACTTTTTGCACTCATGTTATCCCTGGTGGTCAACGGTTGGAGTGGCGGTGTTATGATTGTAATACAGGAATTTTTCCCTGTGGTACTGCTCTATTTCATCATTACTGGAACACTTAACACAATTGAACGTCTCCAGATATTCTTAAAAACGTTATTATTTTCCGCGTTATTTGTTTGTTTACATACTATTGATCAGTATATTAATGGTGTTGGATGGACTGGTGCGCCACTGGTGTCAGGCAGGGTTGCCTATTTTGGGATTTTTAGTGATCCAAACGATATGGGTTTATTGTTTTTGTTTGCGCTACCTGTAGCTGTTTATTTTGCTCGTATCAATAAAAAAATATTTTTTAAAGGTATGTATTACGCGATGGCATGTACGTGCTTGTACAGCATATATTTAACTAATTCACGGGGCACAATGTTGGCGGTAGGCGTCATGTTTTTTTATATAATTTACCGACTAAAAGGGGCTTTTACAACAGGTGTTATTATTTCGATATTAGTGCCATTGGTGTTGTTAATTCCTTCGCGACTTAGTGAAGTAAGTTCCGATGAGGAGTCAGCCGCCAATCGAGTTGAAGCGTGGTATGAAGGCTATCAAATGTTTATTTCAAAACCGCTGCTGGGCGTAGGGTATAAGAACTTTACCGAACATCATGCATTAACTGCTCATAATTCATATGTATTAGTGTTTTCAGAGACCGGTTTAATAGGGTTCTATCTATGGTTTGGCATCATAGTGTTAACTTTTTTTCAAATAAGACATGTTTTTAACCAGCTAAATTTGATTAGTGATGGCGCAGTGAATGTTACAAATGAAAATATAAAATTATTAACCAATATTGTATTTCTTGCATACATAGCTATCTTATTTGCAATATTCTTCTTAAGCAGAAGTTATAATATATTTATATTTATTTTATTAGCAACGGTATTATCTACATATAAGATCGCTGTAAATTTAGGGGTTCTTAAATACGATATGCACCAGGCGCACGTAAAGCTATTCATTTATGCAGTTATGACAATTGTTGCAACTTATATTGTCGTAAGGGTGTTGCTATAATGGGAAAAACACTTTCTAACACGGTATATTATTCAATTTCAGTATACGTTGAGTTTTTTATTGGGTTGATAATTTCAGTACTAATTGCCCGACACCTTTCGCCAAACGAGTATGGACATTATAGTTACTACATATGGATTTGCACGCTGCTAATAATATTAATTAATGGAGGTATGCCGACAGCATTAATAAAGTTTACGGCGGAATTGAGCCAATCCGGCAATGATGGATCCCTGTCGTTTGTCTACAAAAAAATAAATCAACTGTATGTTTTCACCGCGGCAATCGTGATTATTGGGTTTTTTGCAATATTCACCTACCAATATGCAGGTTCAGTCGACGGCGAAATTTACATATATTTTCTGCTGGCAGTCGCTGTGCTTTTTAAAAGTAAATATATGCAATACGTCGGCTATTATAAAGGTATGGAGAAATTTAATGTATTAGCGCATATCGTGCTAATTATTTCACCGATTAATCTTCTGGCTACAATGGTTATTTCATTCTTGTTTCCCGATATTCAATATTACATTTTTGCATACTTGTGCATTTCAATACTTTATTTTGTTGTTGCTAGAATGAAAACCAGAAAAAATATAACCCACGCAGAGATTTTAAAGAGTCACGACAATAAAGAGCTTAACAGCAGATTATATCGTCATTATTTTATTGCCACAATTCTTGGGTTTTTAAATTTTATCGTATTCAAACAGTCCGAGATATTTTTTCTAAAATTATTTCATGATGAAAGCGTATTGGCATTTTTTAATGTTGGCTTTTTGCTTGGTACAAGTGCAGCCATGCTTGTGCCAGGAATTTATGCAGGGCTATTATTACCAATCATGTCCAGGCTCTACAATAAAGAAAGTGAAGTAATTGAATTGGCTTATTTAAATTCATTACGATATTTAATTATTCTCGGTATCCCCTTGATTGTTATAACACTATTAATTTCTAAAAAACTGGTGGTTGTTCTGTATGGTACTGCTTATGAGCAGTCTTATATTGCCCTAATTGGCTGTATTATTGCAGCCACGATTCAGACTATTTCCGGAGCTGCAACCAGCCTGATGACGGGGACTGATCGTCAGAATGTTTTACTGAAAATACTTCTTATCGGTGGAGCTTTAAAGTTGTTTATTGATTATATGCTAATAAAGCAATTTGATTATTATGGTGCGATAGCGGCATACCTGTTAAGTAGTATTATCGTGTCAATTATGTATATTTGGTACGTCAAAAAGCATTATAAAATAGTGCATCAGAATGTTATATATGCAAAAGTGTTGTTTGTATCGGTATTAAGCGGCGTGATTCCGGCGTTCATACTTATTCTCAATACCAACGCGGTATTTATTCTTGTGGCACTAGCAATATATGCTACGACTTATATCTATATTATCGCTAATACTAATTGTATGCGTCTACAGGAAAAGGCCCGCATTCGTACATTAGTGATAAAGATTAAAAATAAGTTATTGTCAATAAAATAATAATAATCTCATACAGAAGAATTAAAAATAAAGAGACAACAAACTAATAGTGAACATATATGAAAATACTTCATGTCGTTGAAAACTTAAATATTGGCGGTTTAGAAACCGTATTGATTAATTTGGTTACCCATCAGGTTAGTCATAATGATAAATGCCTGGTCATCTGTTTGTTTAGCGAAGGAGTATTGGCAGAAAGACTGATAAATATCGGCGTACACGTTATCGCGCTGCACAAAAAAAACGGTATGGATTTTCAGGTGCTGGGCCGGATCAGGCAGTTAGTAACCAGGTTTGTTCCTGACGTAATACATACACATAATGCGATCTGTAATCATTATGTGGTAATGGCGACGTTATTTCTCGGCCATAAAATTATTAACACTCGTCATGGAATGGGTGAAATTCATCGAAATGTTAAAGGAGAACTGTTGTATAAGTTGTCTATTTTTTTCACAAAAAAATGTGTTTTTGTATGCAAAAGTGCGCAGATAAAATTTGAGGAAAAATACAAAATTAAGAAAGACAAGTCAGTGGTTATATATAACGGTATTGATCTTACAAAATATGATTGTAGTCTGTTTAAGAAAATGGATTCACCTTTTAAGGCCATGACAGGGGCGGCATTTGTTATTGGAACAGTGGGACGCCTTAACTATTTTAAAGATCAGGCAACGCTTATTCGCGCTTTTAGGCTAGTAAAAAAATCTATTACAAACATCAAACTGGTTATTGTGGGTGATGGTGAGCTGCGTGGAAAATTGAGCTTGCTGGTAAACCAATTGCAGCTGGGAGGTGATGTTGTTTTTCTAGGCGCAAGGGACGATGTTAATCTTTTACTTTGTAACATGGATATGTTTGTCATGACCTCGATATCAGAAGGGTTTTCCATCGCCCTTATAGAGGCTTGTGCGGCAAGGTTACCTATTGTTACAACAGATGTTGGTGGAAATTCGGAAATTATACATCATATGACCACGGGGCTATTGACTCGCAGTGGCGATGCAAAAAATATTGCTGATCATATAATCACCTTGGTGAACTCGCCCGAGACTCGCAAATTGTATGCGGATTCAGCTCATGAATGGGTCGCTAATAATGCGACGTTAGAAAAAATGTGTGCACAATATAATCATACTTATATGAGCTGACCATGTCTCCGATTCGTAAGTTAATTATGCGTTTATTAAAAATATTCCATTTGGTTGAGACTAACAAATCGCGAGATAAAAAAAATATTTATCTCACTTTTGATGACGGCCCTAATTTGCAATTTACAGAAAAAATATTGGACTTACTTAATCACTACGGCAGTAAGGCGACTTTTTTTTTAATTGGATTAAATATTTCTTTGCATCCAGAGTTGGTAGACAAAATCCTCGCTGAAGGTCACAGCGTAGGCAATCACTCTTTTAACCACAAAAAATTTTCAAGATTGCCGATGAAAATTCAAGCAAGTGAAATTAGTCAGACGGATATGTTGATAAAGGAAAGATTAAATTATCAATGCTTACCTGCGCGTAAAATATTATTTCGACCGCCACAAGGCGCATTGACGGTTGGCTTATGTGTGTATGCTCTGTTTAATAAAAGGAAACATTATCTTTGGTCTGTCGATTCGTGTGACTATAAAAAAATAGATTACGATAAAAAACTAGAATATTTAAAAAAATTAAAAATCAATAATGGCGACATAATATTATTCCATGATGACAATGGTGATACATTAAAACTTTTGGAGTATATTATTCCAATTTGGATGAGTCAAGGTTACAGTCTGGTTGCACTAATAGAGTAATTATTATGAAATCATCGATATTATCCATCTTTTTTTCTTTTTTGCCAATTAGTGCGTACGCGCAGAATGCGGTGGATGTTCAGAAGAATGAACAAGTAGAATTTAAATTACATCCCGCTGAAGAATGTGATATTACTAAAGATAGGATGCAAGTGAGGTTCGGTATACCAATTATTAAAGGTAAGCTTTTTGATCCTGATATGCTTACAATTTTAGTTGGAAATGAAGAAGTTCCTGCTTCTGTTGGAAAAACGACAGGGTGGTCAAATTTATTGTATCAAAACAAAAATAATGGAATCAGATCTGTTGTCATCCATATTCTGATCGAAAAGAAGCATAACAGTAAAACCAACTATAAGTTGATTCTAAATAAAAAGAGAACAAAGAATTATAATATAGTTAAATCGGACAACGTTTGCCAATATTTGCCGGAATTATCCGCTACGTATCTAGCCAAAACAGTAGTACGATCTAATATCATACCGTTGAATACAACTCCAAATTTAGATTGGTTTGATAAAGCATACATTGAATATGCAAAAACTGCGGTTAATGATGTTGGTTCTACAGTTAAATATGACTCGTTGGTAAAACATGCGACGGATTCCGATCCATGGCTCTATGACCGTGCTATGACATTGTTTGGGTTGTATTTTCGCACAGGTGATATTATATGGCTGCAGCATGCCCATCAAGCCGCTCACTTTTATTCTAAATATATCAGTACACAGGGCTATTTTACTTTAAACTCCAAAGCAGGTAATGATCTTAAATATAGCTATGGCCAGCCGCTACTTGCTGATTATATGTTTACCGGCGATGCTGCTCTGGTTGAGAAAATAGAAAGTGTTGCACATGCCGGTTTGACATGGAACCCAATATATACACTAAATACTGGTTTCTGGACCGAACGTCACCAGGCCTATGCGCTTTTGGCGGCTTTGTCGGCATGGGAACTGACTGGCAAAGAAGTATATTCGCAGCGGGTCAATGCAATTGTCATTGCTACTCTTCACCACCAGGCAAATCCCCCCGGTGGTTGGCAAGCTGATGGTTCGCTCTTACATACGGTCGCCGCTCATGAAGGCAATAATAATCAAAAGCCAGTGGGTTCACCTTGGATGAGCGCATTATTATCCGAAGCAATCTGGCGTTACTATCTTCACTCTGATGACGCGAAAGTGCTGCCCTTTTTTGCTAATTTGGGTGATTGGGTAGTGAGCCATGGTTTGTATGAAGGTGTTCACGACCGCGCTGATGGACCAACTTTGCGTGTGTCATGGTATTTGGCGTCGCGCTATTACCAGTTTAGTGACGGAGGTGTTGCTTCAGATCTCGAACATGGCTGTGATGTGGCTGGGTTATTAGCGCGTGCTGTATGGGCCAAGCAGCAGTTACGCCAGGATGTTTCCCTGACAATGAAGGCAATGAAAGATAGCATGCAGACGTGCCGGTATGCACTTAATCTCTGGCACAGACCTGGTTCAGATGTTAAACAAGGTTTGGCAGTGTGGAGACTAAACCCACCGCGGAAGTTTAATTGGTGGTTTGGCACAACGCTTGATCTGCCCTGGTTTTATACAGAACTCGGTATCTAACTTGGGTTGGGGCAAATGATCAGCCAGGCAGTGTTACAATATCAAACATATTAATACAATTGGTTATTGTGGTTTATTTGATCGGAGCGACATCAGGCCTATACGCTACGACGGTTTTAAATGGAATATCCGTGGTACAGGCCTATACATGACTCTCTTTTCCTTTGTGTTTGAATCTAACCAGAAAATTTCACTGATGGTTTGGGAACAGCTCTCCACATTGAAAAATTAAACTAATCCATGTAAGATGGCCTCTTGATTTTTAGCCGTTGTGGAGGAGCAACTTCACGCAGACATTCTTCTTTGGTTGTATCATATGCGCATTATAATTATTACTAACTTATTTCCAAATCCTGTACAATTACAACGTTCTACTTTTAATGAGAACCAATTTTTGTCTTTAGCGCAGTTAGCTGATATTGAACTGATATCACCAATAAGTTGGACAGAGTACTTTCGTTTTAGCAAAGCGCAACGTATGGAAATTAAAGAATGTAAATTATGGAAAAATGAAATTAGGGTGTCTTTTCCAATATATTTCTTTATTCCGATTATCTTCCGTGCTTTACATGGAGTTGCCTATTTTATTTCGATCCTACCTGCCTGGTTAAGAATAAAACGACAAGCAAAAGACCTTATTTTTGCCAGCTGGGCATACCCGGATGGCTTTGCCGGTGCGTTGCTGGCAAAGTGGTATAAATTGCCGGTAGTGATTAAAGTGCATGGTTCTGATGTTGAGATATTAAGCGAAAACTCATTTAAGACACGACTCACGCTTTGGGGATTACATCAGGCAAAACATATCGTATCAGTAAGCAGTTATTTAAAAGAATTCCTGGTTGCAAAAGGTATTGATGAAAATAAAATCAGCGTAATCAGAAATGGTATCGACAAGTCGATGTTTTCCATTAAACAGCTGGAAATAAATGAAAAATATTTTGTCTACATTGGTAATTTGAAAAAAGATAAAGGGATTTATGATCTGTTAGATGCTGTTGATGACGGGTTGTTCCAATCATTTTCAACTAAGCTTTATATTATTGGCGGCGGCGAAGAATACGGAAATGTAAAATCGATTATCAATACTAGAAATCTCAATAAATATATTGTGTTGACGGGCAGGTTGCCGCACGCTGTTTTGTCTCGTCAGCTGTCGTCTAGTCAATTTATCTGTTTACCAAGTCATCATGAAGGTATCCCAAATGTATTGGTTGAAGCAATAAGCTGTGGTGTTCCGGTACTTGCAACTAACGTAGGTGGAATTCCAGAAATTGTAAATGAAATAAATGGAGTTCTTGTGAGCGCTGGTGATATAGTGTCACTGAGAAATGCCTTGATAGACATGCATAATATTAAGTGGGATAGTAAAAAGATAACTGAAAGTATTTATGTGCCAACCTGGCAAGAGAGCGCGCAGAGTCTATATACCACATTGGAAAAATATCAGTAATAATATTATGAATATACTTTATCACCACAGAACTCAGCAGCTGCGCAAGGCCGGCCACGTCTACGACGCCGACGGTGCGACCTGGTTTCGGTCCACCGCCTACGGCGACGACAAGGATCGGGTGATCATCCGCTCGAACGG
>JANNJI010000216.1:0-11423 GCA_031405795.1 Gammaproteobacteria bacterium | reverse complement strand
CAACAGGGCAAGTCCGGTTGCGGTGAGAAAGATATAACTGAAGACTGATAATGTCGGCATGGTCCACCCGGGTAAATTTCATCTGTGTCCGCAGATTAGCCTCTGTTACAATTCATAGCAAGCTTGGTAAACGAAAATAGGATGTGGTATGGGACAAGATGTGAATAATTTAATCTGGATCGATTTGGAAATGACCGGGCTGGATACGCTGAACGACGTCATAATTGAAATAGCAACGGTGGTAACAGACAGTCAACTGAATATCCTTGCCGAAGGACCGGTTTTTGCTATTCAACAAACAACGGAGGTCTTGACCCGTATGGATGAATGGAATCAACGTCAGCATGGTCAGTCTGGTTTGATAGACCGCATCCGTGCCAGTTTCGTAAAAGAAGCGGAGGCACAACAGCAAACGCTGGAATTTTTACGGCACTATGTGCCCGCTAAGGCCTCACCCATGTGTGGCAACAGCATTTGCCAGGATCGCCGTTTTCTGGCCCGTTGTATGCCGGAGCTGGAGGCCTTCTTTCATTATCGTAATCTGGATGTCAGTACCTTAAAAGAACTGGTACGGCGTTGGGCGCCGGAGGTTGCTAAGGGCGTGGTGAAGAAGGCTGCACATCTTGCGTTGGATGATGTCCGCGAGTCCATCGAAGAGCTGCGCTATTATCGTACGCATTTCTTACGTACTAACTAAAAGTTATTGTTCTGCCACAAATAGCACTGGTTCTCTGAAAATAGTCTGTTGGTAATTTTTACCGTCATTTGGCATGTTGCCGGAAACTCGGCAACCTGTCTTCGGCCTCTTGTCAAAGCACTGACACATCATTCACCCACATCGCTAACCCATTGATATACCGCACGTCGTTCCGTCAAAAGTCCGTGGCATGTGTTTTGCACTCCAGCTAATAACAATGGAGTGGGACAATGGTGGAAAAAAAAGAGCTGGATCTGGACACAGAGAAACAGGCGCCGGTTAAGAAAAAAACCGGCAAACTGATTATCTTGGCGGTCATCGGTATGTTGATACTGTCGGGTGGTATTGTTGGTGTTTTATATTATTTCAATAGTGACGTGGCTGAGGAAAATGACGCTGCGGACGCGAAGGAAACCGTAAAGGGCGCAAAAGACACAATTGTTGCACCGCTGCAAAATAAACCCGCATTATACCTGGCCGTTCAACCTGCCTTGGTTGCAAATTTTGAAGTACAAACCACCGCCGCTTATTTGCAAATAGACATGAGTCTGATGACACGGAATCAACATGTGATCGATGTGGCAAAAGGACATATGCCGGTCATTCGTAATAACGTCTTGGATATTATGAGCGCACAAAAAGTCGAAGTTGTGTCCACACGTGCAGGCAAAGAGCAATTACGTCAAGCCATACTTGAATCAGTGCAACAGGTAGTTGCTAAAGCAATGCAAGGTAGCAGTGCCGATGATAAACAAAAAAATACAGATAAGGCGCAGGCCAAGGATAAAGAAAAAGACAAAGAACAGGCAAAACCCAGTGGGATGGAGCCGCATGAAAATATCGAATCTGTATACTTTACGAGCTTCATTATCCAATAGGATCAGTTTATGGCAGTGAATGACTTACTCTCGCAAGATGAAATAGACGCGTTGTTGCACGGCGTTGATAACGGCGAGGTCGAAACCGAAAATAAGGCCGCCTACGATGGGGTCGCCCGCTCTTTTGATTTTAACAGTCAGGATCGGATTGTGCGTGGCCGCATGCCGACACTGGAAATGATTAACGAACGGTTTGCCCGGTATTTTCGCATCAGTATTTTTAACTTATTACGACGCACCGCTGAAATTTCCGTGGCCGGGGTGCAAATGATGAAGTTCTCCGAATATCTGCACAGTTTATTCGTGCCCACCAGTTTGAATATCGTCAAGATACGCCCATTACGCGGCTCTGCGTTGTGTGTTATCGATCCGAAACTGGTGTTTATCACGGTAGATAATTTTTTTGGCGGTAGTGGCCGTCATGCAAAAATTGAAGGTCGGGAATTTTCGCCGACAGAAGCGCGTGTTATTCAAATTATTCTCAAGCAGGCGTTTAGTGACCTGAAAGAAGCCTGGGCGCCGGTGATGCCGGTGGAGTTTGAATTTTTAAGTATGGAAGTCAACCCACAGTTTGCCAATATTGTCAGCCCGACTGAGGTGGTGGTGGTGAGCAGCTTTCATGTGGAACTGGATGGCGGCGGTGGAACTTTTTATGTCGTCATGCCTTATTCCATGCTGGAACCGATACGTGAAATTTTAGATGCCGGCGTACAAAGTGATCGTTCTGAACGTGACGAACGGTGGATAGCCTCCCTGCGTGAGGAAGTAAAATCGGCGGACGTGACGCTGTCGTGTGCATTAGCAAATACAACATTGCGACTTGGGGAATTATTGAATCTTAAGGAGGGCGACATTATCCCAATTAACTACCCGGAGAAGATCACCGTTGTCGCGGAAGATGTACCGGTATTTCGAGGTTTTTATGGCGTGCACAAGGGCAATAAGGCGGTGAAAATTGATGAGGTGATTGAGCGTCAAAAAATCAGTGGTGATAATTTTTCTTTGATGGCATTAGGAGTTAAGTCATGAGTAATATCGAGACGGATACACAAAATGATTCAGCGGTCATGGATGATTGGGCCTCCGCGTTGGCCGAGGCGGGCAGTGGTGGAGCTAAAACCGTAGCGCCTGCCGGTCTACAGAATCTGATTGATGAAGGTACCAAGTCAGGCAACGAAGATGTGAATCTTGAGGTTATTCTCGATATCCCGGTTACCATTTCCATGGAAGTCGGCAGTACCAAGATCAATATCCGTAATTTATTACAGCTCAATCAAGGTTCAGTTGTTGAGCTGGATCGTATGGCGGGTGAACCGTTGGATGTGAAAGTCAACGGTACCCTTATTGCCCATGGTGAAGTGGTCGTGGTCAATGAAAAATTCGGAATTCGGTTGACTGATGTAATCAGTCCAGCCGAGCGTGTTAAAAAACTGCGTTAAACAGGGGGCTCATGAATCGTATTATTTTCATATTGTTGGTAGGCTTGGCAGCGCCATGCGCATTCGCGCAGAATCCAGTAAATAGCAAAGGGCCGTTAATCACGAACCCGATAGGGTTTGGTGACATTTTCCAGATGTTGATTGGTTTGATCATCGTCTTGGGAATTATTTTTGCCATGGCGTGGATCATCAAGCGTATGGGGCATGTACCGGTGCGTATGCAGGGCGCATTAAAAGTGCTGTGTGGTATTTCGGTGGGGCAACGGGAAAGAATTATGCTAATCCAAGTTGGCGAACAACAACTTCTGGTTGGCATTGCACCAGGTCAAATACGCACACTACATGTTCTACAACAACCCGTCGGCGTGAATAATACCGGTACTTCGGCCTCCGTACAAAGTTTTGCTGAGAAATTGCAGGCAATGATAAAAGGAAGGCAGCCATGAGTACACGGCAAACACAAGTTGGGCTCATCACCCTTCTGGTGTGTATCGGTCTGGCTTCCAGCAACGCGGTGGCGCAAACGGGATTGTCAGCAGTAACAGTTGTCACAGAGGGTAAAACTCAAAGTTATAGTTTGAGTATTCAGATATTGTTTGTAATGACGTTGCTGACTTTGTTGCCGGCAGCCTTGATGATGATGACGGCATTCACCCGGATTATTGTGGTGCTGTCCATCTTGCGTCAGGCTATTGGTCTGGCACAAACGCCCTCGTCACAAACTTTAATCGGGCTTTCTCTTTTTCTCACGTTTTTTATAATGGCCCCGGTATTTAACAAGATTAACGAAACGGCTTTGCAGCCTTACATGGAGGAGAAAATCGCACTTGAAGATGCAGTTAAAAAAGCCAGCGAACCTTTGCGCGCCTTTATGCTGGGGCAAACACGTGAAGCGGATCTGCAAATGTTCATGAAAATATCCGGTAATGACAAGGTTGATAACGCCGCCGATGTTCCGTTCACTGTTTTGGTGCCTGCCTTTGTCACCAGTGAGTTAAAAACTGCATTTCAGATCGGATTCTTGTTGTTTATCCCTTTTCTGATTATTGATCTGGTCGTATCCAGCGTCTTGATGTCGATGGGTATGATGATGTTGTCGCCCATGATCATATCCTTGCCGTTTAAAATCATGCTGTTTGTGCTGGTGGATGGCTGGAATGTGGTGATGGGCACGCTGGCGTCTAGTTTTTACATCTAATGGATCGTACCTATGACACCTGAGACCGTTGTTGCCATTTTCCAGAATTCACTTGAGGTGACGTTATTGTTGTGCATGGTGGTATTGGTGCCTGCATTGGTGGTGGGTTTAATTGTCAGTATGTTGCAAGCGGCCACGCAAATTAATGAAATGACCCTGAGTTTTATTCCAAAATTAATTATTACCGTATTCACTTTAATATTGGCGGGCCCATGGTTATTACGTGTGTTGCTGGAGTTCACCAGTAATTTGCTGCATGACATTCCCTATATCGTGGGGTAGCCGATGGTCATTACCAGTGCACAAATCACAGCCTTGGTCGGTGGACTACTCTGGCCATTATTTCGAATCGGCGCGTTGCTTATGGTTGCCCCGGTGTTTGGTGCGCGGATGGTGCCGACGCGTATTCGAATGGGGCTTGGTGTTGCGGTAACCGTTATGGTATTACCGCTGTTACCACCACCGCCGGTTGTCGACATATTTACCTTAAAGGCTTTTATGATTTTAGCGCAGCAGGTCTTGATAGGGGTCGTAATGGGGTTTACCTTGCAATTAGTGATCAGTGCCGTAGTAACGGGCGGTCAGATCGTTGCAATGCAAATGGGGCTGGGTTTCGCGTCGATGGTAGACCCGCAAAATGGGACGCAAACAGCGGTCGTTAGTCAGTTTTATTTAATTGTCGTCATGTTGACGTATTTATCGTTGGGCGGCCATCTGGTGATGTTTGAGGTTTTGGTTGACAGTTTCAAGACCATGCCAATCTCAGAACATGGTATGGGTCCTGAAAGTTTTTGGCAACTTGTTACGTGGGGAAATCAGATATTTTCCGGCGCCGTGGGCATGGCTTTACCGGCGATTGCCTCCTTGTTGATGGTGAACTTCGCGTTTGGAATCATGACCCGCTCAGCACCACAAATGAATATTTTTGCAATAGGGTTTCCACTTACGTTGCTCATGGGCTTTGTATTGATATTAATCACCTTACCCAATGTTGTTCCCTATTCAACATCATTGTTTAATGAAGCCTATCACTTGTTACGCGATTTAACTGCGGGAGCAAAATAAGTGTCAGAAGACGTCGGCCAGGAACGCACTCAGCAGGCAACCCCTCGACGCAAAGAACAAGCGCGTGAAAAGGGACAAGTCTCGCATTCGCGTGAACTCAACACCATGTTTATGTTGTTGAGTGCGGGCGCGACGGCGTATTTTCTCGGCCCAACGATGATAAAGGAGTTGGCAGAATTGCTACAACAGCATTTTGCGCTGGAACGGGAGGTCATTTTTGATCCCTCGATCTTGCCCGGGGTTTTTGCTGCGGCATGCATTAAAATGTTGATGATCCTGGCGCCATTTTTTTTGATCATGGTGGTCGCGGCGATTGCCGGACCACTTGCGATGGGTGGCGTGACATTCAGCGCGGAGGCATTAAGCTTTAAGTATGATCGCATTGATCCGGTTAAAGGGATGCAACGGATCTTTTCCTTGATGGGTTTTATTGAGTTATTAAAGGCAGTGGCCAAGTTTTTTATCATTGCCGTCGTCGCTATATTATTTTTGTATCATCAATCCGGAAATTATTTTTCACTGAGTGGGGAGCCGATTGAGCAAAGTCTGGCCCATACGGGTAACCTGTTAATCTACGGGTTTTTCGCAATTTCTGCTACCTTGATTGTCATTGCCGCCATTGATGTGCCATTTCAAATCTGGGACTTCAACAAACAAATAAAAATGACGTTCCAGGAAGTGAAAGATGAATCGAAAGAAACCGAAGGTAATCCTGAAGTGCGCAGTCGTGTTAAGCGCATGCAGCGTGAAATGGCACAGCGGCGCATGATGTCCGAAGTACCCAAGGCCGACGTGATCGTGACAAACCCTGAACACTATTCCGTTGCCTTGCGTTATGACCAGAAGAAAATGCGCGCACCAATTGTCGTTGCAAAAGGTATGGATTTAATCGCCTTCCATATTCGGACTATTGCGCGTGAACATCAAATACCGATTCTTGAAGCACCGATGTTGGCGCGCGCCTTACATCACACTACAGATTTGAATCGTGAGATCCCCGCCGGGCTGTATCTGGCGGTCGCTAAAGTATTGGCCTATGTATTCCAGCTCAAACGGGAACCCTACTGGCAACGTAAACGGGATTTGAAAATGGACGATTTGCCTATTCCCGATGATATGCGTTTTGATTCATAAACCGAGATAACTCATGGCCCAACCTGTCGCCCTGTCACAATCGATCCTGCAATTCAGCCGCACCGGACTTGGCGCACCGATTTTAATGTTGTTGATGCTGGCCATGATCGTGGTACCGATGGCGCCACTCATGCTCGATGTGATGTTTACTTTCAATATTGCCTTGGCCCTGGTGGTGTTGCTGGTGACTATTTACACGCGCAGACCATTGGACTTTGCCTTGTTTCCCACCGTGTTACTGATCACGACGTTGTTACGATTAGCCTTGAATATTGCGTCTACCCGAGTGGTGTTGCTGGATGGCCATACCGGCACGGATGCAGCGGGCCAGGTGATTAAAGCGTTTGGTGAGTTTGTGATTGGCGGCAGTTATGCCGTTGGTATCGTGGTGTTCATGATCCTGGTGATCATCAATTTTGTTGTTATCACCAAGGGTGCCTCGCGTATCTCCGAGGTCAGTGCGCGGTTTACCTTGGATGCGATGCCCGGCAAACAAATGGCGATTGATGCGGATCTCAATGCCGGTTTAATTACGCAAGACGACGCACGTAAACGGCGTGCGGAGATCAGTGCCGAGGCGGAATTTTATGGTTCGATGGATGGCGCCAGCAAGTTTGTGCGCGGCGACGCGATTGCCGGGATCCTGATTGTCGCCGTCAATATCATCGGTGGGCTGATAATTGGTATCGTCCAGCATGACCTGTCATTTGCACAAGCGGCGCATAACTACACCTTGTTAACCATCGGTGATGGGTTAGTGGCACAGTTACCGGCCTTATTATTATCAACCGGCGCCGGTATTATCATTACGCGCGTCTCCAGTTCGCAGGATCTGGGCGAACAGATGATGTCGCAATTGTTCAGTAATCCGCGATCATTGGCGGTGACGGCGGCGATCCTGGGACTGATGGGACTTATCCCAGGTATGCCGAATATCGCCTTTCTGAGTTTGTCGGCGGTCTGTGGTTATGGCGCGTATCTGATTTATAAACGTCAAATGTTAAAACAAAACGAGGTACCGGTAATAACCTCAGACAAACCTGCTGCGACTGAATCAACCGATCTGAGTTGGGATGATGTGCAACCGCTGGACTCGGTGGGTCTGGAAGTGGGTTATCGTTTGATCCCTCTGGTGGATAAAAACCAGGGCGGGCAATTGATGCCACGCATCCGTGGTGTGCGAAAAAAAATCTCGCAGGAGTTGGGATTTTTGATCCCTGCGGTGCATATCCGTGACAATCTCGATCTTTCACCCAGTGCCTATCGTATTACCTTAATGGGTGTAACGGTGGGAGAGGCGGAAGTTTTTCCGGATCGCGATATGGCCATCAATCCCGGTCAGGTTTTCGGTGTGGTGCACGGGGTTGAAACCCGCGATCCGGCTTTTGGTCTGGAGGCCTTCTGGATTGATCCTGCCATTCGTGATCAGGCGCAGACCTTTGGTTACACCGTGGTGGACACCAACACCGTCATTGCTACGCATTTGAGTCAGGTGATCAAGACCCACGCGCATGAATTGATCGGCCATGAAGAAGTCCAGCATATCCTGGATAAGTTATCCAAGGCTGCCCCCAAGCTGGTTGAGAATCTCACACCACAAACCCTGTCACTGGGTATCATCGTCAAGGTATTACAGAATCTACTGATGGAAGGGGTGATGATCCGTGATATCCGGACCATAGCCGAAACCTTGGCGGAACACGGCGGCCGGAGTCAAGACCCTGACATGCTCACCGCCGCCGTGCGCATCTCGTTGGGCAGATCAATTGTCCAACAAATCAATGGACTTGCTCCTGAATTGCCCGTGATTACACTGGATCCGTCACTGGAACAGTTGTTGCATCAGACCATGCAGGCAGGCCAAGGCGGGGAAGCGAGTATTGAACCCGGACTGGCAGAACGAATCCACGGGGCGTTACAGAAATCCGCCCAGGCACAGGAACAGATTGGCCAGCCAGCGGTATTGCTTATCTCCGGCACCTTACGCTCGATGATAGCGCGCTTTGTACGACACACCATTCCTGTTTTACAGGTGTTGTCTTACAACGAAATACCCAGTGATAAACAGATAAAGATTATTGCAACAGTTGGTCAGCACAATACCACGGCACATCGCTGATGGGTGCCGGATTGATGAATGTGAGGTTGGGCGATGAAGATCAAACGATTCTCTGGAACCGATATGCGCCAGGCAATTCGCAAGGTGCGCGAGGCGTTAGGCCCAGACGCGGTCATTCTGTCGAATAAAAAAATTATCGATGGGGTCGAAGTGGTTGCGGCAATCGATTATGACGAAACCTTATTTGAAGAATCACCGGCCAGCGAAGCGGCAGCGGGTGCCTATAGCACAGTAAGCAAAGATGCCAGGCGTAAGGCCGCCTACGACGATGTTCGTTTTACGCGTGACATTGTCGCAGCACCAATACCTGCTCCGCTGCCAGCTGCAGCGATACCTCCGCCTGCGGCGCCTGTGCAAGTGAAGCTGGTTGATGATCCGCTTTTTCACAATATGCAATCCGAAATGAAATCGCTACGCGGTTTACTCGTCAGCCAGCTTTCCGGACTGGCGTGGGAGAATGAAAGCAAATATCACCCCATGCGTGCACGCATTTTACAACGATTGATTGCGCTGGGGCTAAGTCCACAACTGTCACGTGAACTGGCGACCCAAACCGAGGAAGATAATGATATCGATAGTAATTGGCGCAGGGTGTTGGGTTCGCTCGCACATCGGTTACCGGTGATGAACGACGAAATACTCAATCACAAAGGCATTGTCGCGGTAGTGGGGGCCACCGGCGTGGGTAAGACCACGACTATCGCTAAATTAGCCGCACGTTATTTGTTGCGTCATGGTCAACGGCGCGTCGCCTTGATCACAACGGACAATTACCGTGTTGCCGCGCATGAACAATTACGCAGTTATGCCCGCATTATGGGCGCGCCACTGCGCGTTGCGGCGGATGTAGATAGTTTACAGGAGGCCCTGCATGCCTTCCGCGAAAAAGATTTGGTGTTGATTGATACTGCGGGCATGAGTCAGCGCGATATTCGCTTAAGCGAGCAATTTTCTTTATTAAAAAGTGCGGGTCATCGGCTACAAACTTTTATTGCCTTGGCGGCGAATAGTCAGCGGAGTGTCTTAGCCGATGTGGCGCGTGCTTTCAAAGCGGTGCCAGTGGCAGGTTGTATCCTGACCAAGGTGGACGAAACCACCAGTCTGGGTGGCGCGTTATCAGTTGCCATCGAAAATCAATTACCCATTGCTTATATCAGCGATGGTCAGCAAGTCCCGGAAGACCTGCATCCTGCGCGTGCGCATGCACTGATTAGTCGTACGATAGCGATCATGCAGGAAGCAGGCAACAACACCAAGGATGACAGCATTACGCAGTTGGTAGGTGGTATGGTGGCACAAGCAAATGGCTAACCTGCAACACTTGGATCAAGCCGCCGGTTTACGGCGCATCAAAGAATCGCACCCGGTACGCGTGATTGCGGTCACCGGCGGCAAGGGTGGTATTGGTAAAACCAATATTGCCGTGAATCTGGCGATGGCAATGTCACAATTGGGCCGGAAGGTGATGGTGATGGATGCGGATCTGGGGCTGGGCAATGTGGACGTGTTATTGGGTCTGCATCCGAAGGCGAACCTGCACCATGTCATCACCGGTGAACGCACCTTAGAAGAAATCATGATGGATGGTCCTGGCAACATCAAGGTGATCCCAGCCGCCTCAGGCATACAGGATATGGCGCAATTGGATGCGCATACCCATGCCGGGTTGATCACGGCCTTCAGTGAACTAAGCCATGACGTGGACGTGTTGATCATCGATACAGCGGCAGGTATTAGCGACACCGTGATCAGTTTTTTACGGGCGGCCCAGGAGGTACTGGTGGTCGTTAACGACGAACCGGCCTCGATTACCGATGCTTACGCCATCATCAAGTTGCTCAGCCGCAATTACAGCGTATTTCGATTTCGTATTGTCGCAAACATGGCACAAAGTGCGCAGCACGGTCGCGAAATCTATACTAAAATTTCAAAGGTAACGGACCGTTTTCTAGAGGTTGCGCTCGATTATGCAGGTCACATCCCCGAGGACGATTTTCTGCGTAAATCGGTGAAAAAGCAGCGTGCGGTAGTCGAGGCCTTTCCACGCAGTAAATCGGCCCAAGCGTTTGCCTTGTTAGCGGATAAGGCGAACCGATGGCCGATTCCGGTTACGGCGGGTGGCCACCTCGAATTTTTTGTAGAACGATTAATTCAATCCAAACGGAACCCACTAGGAGCCATGTCATGAAAGGAGCTGCTATGTACGCATCGCACCAATCGATCTCTATGCCCAATGAGCTCATCGAAAAGCATGCGCCGTTGGTGAAACGGATTGCTTGTCATCTTATTAATCGATTACCGGCGTGTGTGCAACTCGATGACTTGATTCAAGCCGGCATGATTGGTTTGCTGGAGGCCTCGCGTAATTACGACGAGGGCCAGGGGGCGAGTTTCGAAACCTATGCCGGGATCCGGATTCGCGGTTCCATGCTGGATGAAATTCGGAAAAATGACTGGGCACCACGCTCAGTTCATCGTAAGGCACGCATGGTGGCACAGGCCGTACGTGAGATAGAGCATCAACAGGGACGTGATGCGCGTGATACCGAGATTGCGGCAACGTTGGATATGCCACTTGAGGAGTATTACAAGATATTACAGGATAATAGTTATCATAAAATCCTCAGTGTCGAAGAATTGTGTGTTGGCGAGGAATCCATCCTCGACAGTATTTCGGATAATACCCCCGGTATTCTGGATGGTTTGCAGCGTGATGACATGCAACATATCATTTCCGAGGCGATTGCCTCACTCCCCGAGCGGGAACGGCTGGTGATGGCCTTGTACTACGACGACGAACTCAACCTTCGGGAAATTGGTGCGGTCATGGGGGTCAGCGAGTCGCGGGTCAGCCAAATCCATAGCCAGGCCGCCGCGCGCTTGAAGTCGCGGT
>JANNJI010000215.1:0-3902 GCA_031405795.1 Gammaproteobacteria bacterium | reverse complement strand
CGCGCCGGCCCCGGCACCAAAATGGTGTGCCTGGGTAACATCGCGCAGATCGACACACCTTATCTGACCGAAACCACTTCCGGCTTAACTTACGTCGTGGATCGTTTCAAAGGCTGGCAACACAGCGGCCACGTCACCCTGCGTCGCGGTGAACGTTCACGCCTGGCGGATCATGCGTCGGAGATTTTGTAGCGGAAGTGCTGGGTTGTCGAGATACGCAGGCGAATCCACCTTACTACGGTAAGAAATCTACGACGGGCATCCTATGTTGAACGTGTGCCGTAAACTCCCAGGATGTTTTTTCAAACTTATTTACACTCCTGCCACAAATCTGAAAAAAAACGAAATAAAGCGGTAGTTGTAGATGGTATCGGTCAACTGATAATATCGGCCCCAGGATAAACAACCAGAACGGACTCACGCAAATGACCCCACCCCTCAACCCCCAACTCAAATGCCTTCGTGATGTAATATCGAACGAGTTAGCCTATGTCGCCAGCCCGCAATTCGCGCTGAGTAAACTCAATCAAAAAGACCTCACCATTGATGGCGTCCCTGCCGAGTTGCAACCCACACAGGTTGAAGACGGCGAATGGGTGTTACTCTGCAATAAGACGTGGGCAACGCTGAGTCCCGCTTTTATATATAACAAAACCCTTGGGCAGTGGACCGTGCATGCGAGCATCACCGGGGAGGCACGTAAAAAATTCGAGGCACACCTACGCACATTCAAGCTGTCCGCACGTGAGAACAAACCGCGCCAGGGGCATACCGCCGGTGCCGCTTCGGGTGGTTCTTCTTCCACTGAATCCCACGCCAGCAGTGAAGCCGCCGTTAGGCGCTCCACCACGCTGGGGCCGCATGCTGGGAGCACGACAACGACTACAGCGCCGCCGGTAGAACCAGAAGAAAAGGGGAACAACGGAACTGCCAATCTTGATGCAACCCCAAAGGTGGGGTGTCCTATCAGCATGATCTGCGGCGAAGAAATACTGACCTTGGAGGATTTTGCATTAACCGGTCCCGTGCCCTTGGTATGGAAGCGGATATACCGTACCAGTCAACACCGCGATAGAGGTTTTGGTCACGGTTGGGTACATCCGGGTCTTGCAACGCTGACATTAACTACCGACAGCGTGGAATTACTGGCCGATGATGGACGCCGTATCCCCTTCAAACGTGCCGCACTGGGTCGGAAAAGCAAACAACTGCACGAAGGCATGACGCTGAAACAAGAATCCGCTAACAGCTTTGTGCTTACCCAGACCGGCCAACCGAACAAAGTTTTTGAGCGCATCGGCGAAAACACCTTCCGTGTGTCTCAGTGGCGTCACAAGGCCTATGTTCCTGCTAAGAAAAATAGGGATGCCGTATCAAGCAACACACCGCGTGGTTATGCTTTGGATTTTCACTATGACACCATGGGTCGCCTGCACCGTGTGCAAAGTAACTGGGGCCGTGGCTTGGCCATTGAGCGCAACGAGCAAGGCCGCATTGCCGCCATTTATCAAACCAATCAGCCCGGCAACCAACGCGACATCGCTATTGCACACTATACCTATGATGACGCCGGTGATTTAATTGCACACCACAATGCGGCAAGCCACGGTGAGCAATATCGTTACACCAATCACATCATCACCCAACGCACTCGCGCCGCAGGCGCGAACATCTATTTTGAATGGGATCAACTCACTCCCCAGGCCAAGTGCTTGCGGCAATGGAGCGATAACGGCAACTACACCTATTCCTTCCAGTGGGACACTGACAACCAGCGTAGTACCGCCACCGACAGCTTAGGCAACACCACGCACTACCGCTACAATTTATTCGGGTTAATCACCGCAGAAACCGACCCCGAAGGACATGTTGTTAAAAAAGAATACAACGACGCCGGTCAGGTCATCGCGCAGATCGATCCACTCGGCAACAAAACCGAATACCTGTACGACAAAGATCAACACCTGCTGCGCATCACCAATCCACTGGGCCAACACACGCAGCTGGGGTATGCCGGGGATAATCTCATCCATTACATCGACGCCCACGGCCAGCTCTGGAAACGCGAGTTCAATGCGCAGGGATTAGTGCAGCGTGTCACCAATCCACTGGGCAATACGACCCAGTATGACTACACACTCAATGGTTTGCTCAGCCAGATTACTGACGACGCCGGACGCACCACCCGTTACCACTGGAATGACCGTGCTGAATTAATTAGCCAAACCGATCCCCTGAACAACACCCTGCATTACCGTTATGATGATTGGGGCCAGATTGTCGACGTCGTGGCGCAAGCCGCCGGGCAATCATTGGATAACGCCAAGAAAAACTCAACACGTTATGAATACACCCTCACGGGTTTAATCGCGAAGGTCACCAACGCCTACAACCAAGTCACCGCGTTTGAGTACAACGAAAATGACCAGCTAACAAAATACACCGACCCCCACGGCCGCACCACCCAATATTTTTACGAGGACAAACTCAGCCAACCCACCAAGCGCATCGACCCCGCCGGGCACGTCATTCGCTATGAATACGATCAGGAACGCAACCTCACCGCCTTGATCAATGAAAACGGCGACAAACACCAATTCTTCTACGACAGCAAAGAACGTCTCATCAAAGAAATCGGTTTTGACGGCCGAATCCAGCACTATCAATACAACGCTGCTGGACATTTGATTCAACATTTAGACAGCGGCGTGGTCATCACTGAATTCCAACGCAACGCCCTGGGTCAACTCGCAACCAAGGCCAGCCGTTTGGTCGGTGATGACAAAGACACCTACCGTGAACGCGCCCGTTATCAATACGACGCCACCGGGCAATTGATCGAAACCTACAACGCCCACCAATTTTTGCAATTTAGCTATGACCCACTGGGCCATCTCCTGCAAGAAAGCCACATCGCCATCAACGACTACGGCAAAGGCTTAACCGATACCCAGAAGATCACCGCGCATCAATACAATGCCTTAGGTCAGCGTATTCAAACCACCTTGCCCGATGGCCAGTGCATTGATTACACCTATGATGAAAGTCTGGCGTTTACCTCAGTGGCCTTGAACGGACAGCTGATCACTACCGTACAGCGTGACAGTCTCGGCCGTGAGGTATCGCGGGCACAAGGCGCATTAACAACACACACCGAGTACGACCCACAAGGCCGCCTGAGCAAACAACACATCACCCACAAAGAACACAAATACAACCCGATTCAACGTGAATACGGCTATGACCAATTCAATAACCTGAACTGCATCAAAGATGGCACTGAAGAAACGAAATATGTTTATGACACCTTAAACCGCTTAAAACTCGCCACCAACGCCAGCCCAGAGTTTTTTGATTTTGACCCCGCCGGGAATCTATTATCCATCACCGACACGCCGACGGCGACCCCCGGCTTGGTCAAAGGCAATCGCTTATTGCTGCAAGGCGACAAAAAGTTTGCCTACGACGCCCGTGGTAACTTAGTAAAAGAAGTCCGCGGCAAAGACGGCAAGTTACATAAGACCTTTCACTACAACTTACAGAATCAATTAATCAAAGTCGAAACAAACTCGGCACACGAAACCGTCACGTATAAATATGACCCGTTATGCCGTCGCATCCAAAAGACGGACAAATTCGGCACCACCCAATTTCTGTGGACCGACAACCTGCTCGCGCAAGAAACCCGCGACAAGATCAAGAAAACCTATGTGTTTGAACCAGGCAGCTTTAAACCGCTGGCACAAGTACAGGATGACAAGGTCTATCACTACCACCTGGATCACTTGGGTACACCCAGAGAGCTGACCAACGAACAGGGTAAGATCGTCTGGAAGGCCAAGTACAAAACCTATGGCAATCTGGCGCTGAAAGAAGTCGAGGAAGTTGAGAATAACCTGCGG
>JANNJI010000214.1:0-13936 GCA_031405795.1 Gammaproteobacteria bacterium | reverse complement strand
CGTCGGGATCGGCGGGGAACAGGGCAATGACGTCGGTTGCTTGCCACAACGGCGTTTCGTTGACCGCAGGTTCGTACAAGGGTTGATCGGCGGCATCCACATAAGTAACTGACAAAGCGCCGAGTTGTTGTAACAGCTCGGCGAAGTAATCTGCGTCAGCAGCACTGCTATTAAGTTTGAGTTGTAACCACGCCATGACTTAACGTTATCGCGCGGACACGACGTCAGGTCGCCGGGCTTTCTTTTTTCGCAGCAAGTTTCTTTTCCAGATAATGAATGTTGGTGCCACCGGCGATGAATGCGGCGTCCTGCAATAATTCCATGTGCAAGGGGATATTGGTTTTGATCCCTTCAATCACCGCTTCCGATAAGGCTACGCGCATACGGGCAATGGCGGAGGCGCGATCATTACCGTAGGCAATGAACTTACCGATCATCGAGTCGTAATAGGGTGGTACCACGTAACCATTATAAATGTGTGAATCAACCCGTATTCCTGGGCCGCCAGGCGCGTGATAGGCCGTGATCGTACCGGGGCAAGGCATAAACGTTGCCGGGTCCTCGGCATTGATCCGGCACTCGATCGCATGGCCGCGCAGCACGATGTCTTTTTGTTGCACGCTCAAGGGTAGGCCTGCGGCAATAAAAATTTGTTCTTTGACGATATCCATGTTGGTGATCATTTCCGTGACCGGGTGTTCAACCTGGACGCGGGTGTTCATTTCGATAAAATAAAATTCGCCGTCCTGGTAAAGAAACTCAAAGGTACCCGCACCCCGATAACCAATATCGACACAGGCTTGCGCACACCGTGAACCGATGCGCGTGCGCATCTCGGCAGTAATCCCCGGTGCGGGGGCCTCTTCAATGACCTTCTGGTGGCGGCGCTGCATCGAGCAATCACGCTCACCCAAATAAATCGCATTGCCGTGTTCATCCGATAACACCTGGATTTCCACGTGCCGTGGATTCTCCAGATATTTTTCCATGTACACGGTGCTATTGCCGAAGGCGGCACCAGCCTCGTTGCGCGTGAGCGAAATGGAATTTAATAACGCGGCCTCGGTGTGTACCACGCGCATGCCACGACCACCGCCGCCACCCGCGGCCTTAATAATAATGGGATAACCAATGGCATGTGCCGTGCGTAAGGTGGCTTGATCGTCATCACCCACCGGACCATCCGAGCCCGGTACCGTAGGTACCCCGGCTTTTTTCATTGCCTCAATGGCGGAGATCTTGTCGCCCATCAAACGAATGGTTTGTGGCCGAGGACCGATGAAAATAAAACCGCTTTGCTCGACACGCTCAGCGAAGTCGGCGTTTTCCGAGAGAAAGCCATAACCGGGATGAATCGCTTGGGCGTCAGTGACTTCGGCGGCACTGATGACGGCGGGAATATTCAGATAACTGTCGGTGGAACGGGCGGGGCCGATACACACCGATTCATCCGCAAGGCGGACATGTTTGAGCGTGCGATCCGCCTCGGAATGTACCGCGACGGTTTTGATGCCCAACTCACGGCAGGCGCGCAAAATGCGCAGCGCGATCTCACCTCGGTTTGCAATCAGGATTTTGTCAATCATGTCTGGTTTCGATTTTTAGTTAAGTTGTTGCGATTCGGATATAGCAAGGCTTGGCTTATTCGATCACAAACAATGGCTGGTTGTATTCCACCGGTTGGCCGTTTTCCACCAGGATGGCTTTAATTACCCCGGTCTTGTCGGCCTCGATCTGATTGAGCAATTTCATCGCTTCAATAATACAAATGGTGTCACCGGTCTTGACGTTACTGCCTACTTCCACAAAGGCTTTGGCGCCGGGCGCAGAGGAGCGGTAAAACGTGCCTACCATGGGTGAGCGCATGGAGTGGCCGCTGATTTCCTGTCCCGCGCTGCCGTTGCCTTTATCTGCAACAGCCGGGGTGGCGATAGGTGCTGCCACCAGTGCTGCGGAGGGCATGGCGTACATCTGTGGGGCGGCGAAGGTTTGGGGGTGCGGGCCATAACGGCTGATGCGTACGGTTTCTTCGCCCTCGCGGATTTCGATCTCGGCGATGCCAGATTCTTCCAACAACTCGATCAATTTTTTGACTTTGCGTATGTCCATGGTTTGGTGGCTCGTGGGTTGAAAGGTTAGTTGTTCAGGCGTGTCAGTGCGGCTTGCAAGGCAAGTTCGTAACCTTGCGGACCCAAACCGCTGATCACGCCCACGGCTAAATCAGAAAAATACGAAAAACGACGAAATTCCTCGCGGGCGTGCACATTCGACAAGTGCACTTCGATAAACGGAATTTTGACAGCGGCCAAGGCATCACGCAGGGCGACGCTGGTGTGAGTAAAGGCGGCGGGATTAATAATGATGAAGGCAACATTGCGTGTTGCTGCCTGTTGCACCGCGTTGACCAGCTCATGCTCGGCGTTGCTTTGCTGCGCCTCAATGGTATGTCCGGCTTGCTTGGCCTGTACATGTAAACGCTCAATGATGGCCGCCAAGGTGACACTGCCATAGTGTTGCGGCTCGCGTTGCCCGAGCATATTCAAATTGGGGCCGTTAAGGACCAATATCACTGCCATGCGCTGGTTACTCTGT
Organism: Gammaproteobacteria bacterium; assembly: GCA_031405795.1. Lineage (GTDB taxonomy): Bacteria > Pseudomonadota > Gammaproteobacteria > UBA6429 > Thiohalophilaceae > JACQBC01. The sequence continues at coordinate 11,344 of JANNJI010000214.1, read as the reverse complement.
ATCTTGGTTCGTTGGGGTCACGATCGCGGCACGTTATGCTTATTTTCTTGATCATTCGCCGCAGAGACAGTTAGGGGAGAGATTTTCCTTGAATCAACCGCAAAAGTCCAGCGGTTCACCGGAAGGAGGCGTCATGTGCGGAGTTGGCCGCCGGATCGGCGAAAATTTGTTATATCTACCCCGTTGGCGGGGTGCAGCGTCACAGTAGGGGTAGAATCAGTTTTTCGACGTCGGCGTAGTGCAGTTCGCTGATCAGGGTATGCCGTATTACCCCTTTGCGATCAATGATCACCGAATAAGGCAACACCCCCAGACGATTGCCATACAGCGCGGTCAGTTGTAAACCTTCTTGTTCACCGATGAGGATGGGATACTCAATGCCCAGCGGATCGATAAAGGCCGCCACCGCATCCTTGCTATCCAAGGCGACGCCGACAATCTCAAAACCTTTGCTCTGATAGGCCTCGCGCAATTGCATCAATGCCGGCATTTCGCGTACACACGGCGGGCACCAGGTCGCCCAGAAATTGACGAGAACCACTTTACCATCCCACTCGGCGATATCGCGTGGCTTGGCGTGCAGGTCGAGCAACGTGAAGGCGGGCCGTGGTTGGTCAACTATTGTGACAGCGGGCGCCTTGATGACGGACGGTGTTGATGTACGGTGACCGAAAAATTGTAAATAGACAGCAACACCCGCTGCCGTGATGACGAGAGCGGCGGCAAGATAGGCGATTTTTATTTTCATAAAAAAGTTAATTCGCAAAGGCCTTATTCACGCGCGCCGCAAATTTTGTCGCATCCATGATACCAATGACGCGCACTGACCTGGCTTCGGTGCCATCCAATTTGAAAAACAGGATGGTCGGTGGTTGTGGCGGTGCGCCTAATTCTTTGATCAAAGCAAGATCCGTTTCATCCATCGCGGTCACATCGGCTTGTAACAGGATGGTATTTGCCAATGCCTTCTGGACATTCGGGTCTATAAAGATGTAATCATCAAATTGTTTGCAGTACACACACCAGTCGGCGTAGAAGTCGAGCATTACGGTGTGACCGGCTTTATTGGCCTGGGCAATTTCGCGTTGCACATCGGCATGTGATTTTATTTTGATAAAGGTTAAACCGCCTTTGACAACGGTGGCCTTGCCGGTTACGGCAGAGGCGGAGGCAGGGGGTATAAATGATTTACCTGCGGTTGCCCCCGGTACAGAGGTTTGGCTAAGCAGTTTGGATCCATGCAGGGGGTCCGTGACATTACGTGCGCCGGTAAGGCCGCCCAAAAACACGATTAAACCGTAAATGAAAATGACAATGCCCAAACCCTTCCAGAATTTCAACCAACCGGTCTGGCTTTCCTGGATACGATCAAAGGCGCCCATGTAGACCGCTGAGATCATGAACAGCGCCGCCCACAACATCATGTAGAGGGTTTCAGGTAACACGCTGCTGACCATGAACAAGGCCACGGCGAGTAAGATGACACCGGCCACACCTTTTACAACATTCATCCAGTCACCAGCGCGAGGTAGAAACGTACCACCGCCAGCACCAACGAGTAACAGCGGTAAGCCCATACCAAAACCGAACAGGAACATGTATATGAATCCCAGCACGGCGCTATTCGATGCGGCGGAGATGGTCATGACGGCAAAGGTAATGGGACCACCACACGGGCCGATGATCAAGGCCGACAACGCGCCGATGATGGCTACACCAAACAGCGTACCGCCTTGTTGTTTGCCGCTGATCTCGGTGAGTTTGCTTTGAATACTGCTGGGCATTTGAATGTTGTAAAAACCGAACATCGCGAAGGCGAGTACTATAAATAAGATTGCAAAGACCGAGAGCACGATTGGGTGCTGCAAAAAACCTTGAATACCGATTTGTTCTCCACCTATGCCCATTACGGCACCAACGATGCCGAATACAACGGCAAAGGCGGCGACATACACCAGCGATAAGGTAAAGCCTTTCATTGCGGAGGTATGTTCGCCTTGACCGGCGATGATGCTGGTGACAATGGGAATCATCGGGTACATGCAGGCGGTGAAAGCAACCAAGAGACCGACGCCTACTAAGGACAACAAGATAAGAAAAGTAGAACCCTCTTTAAATAATTTATTAAATTTGTTTGCGACACGTTCTTGTTGGGTCAGGCTGTCGTCATCCACTTGTTCGGCAGTTGCCTGCACAGTGGGTGTGGGGGCCGCTGCTTGAGTATCGGTGTCGGGCATGACACTTTGCTTGGCAAGATCAACGGTAAACGGATTTTTTTGTGGCGGATAACAGATCCCGCGTTTTTCCGCGCAGCCTTGCGAATGCAAGATCAGCACAAAACTTGTTAACTTGCTGTCCTTGAGAGTAAACGGAATATTGATGCTGACTTCATCCATATAAGTCTCGACTTCGCCCTCTTTGCCTTCGGGGGTGATGCCGTGTTTTTTCTTGCCCGCCGGAGATTTAGCTTTTCCCAATTCTACGCCGGGGGTGTTGGTTTCGAATTTAATTTTTTCGCGGTATAGATAATAGTCGGGCGCGATATGCCAGGAGACCCGCAGGGTCTTGTTATCAATCAGGATGACATTGGCCTGAAAGGCCTGACTGACAGGCAAGGGGCTGTCATCATTCTGAATCCCCAATTGTTTGCTGAAACTATTGAGTGATGAGAGTGCTGTGCCTTTCGTTTCTTTTGCTGCGGCAAGGGTCAGAATCTTTTCACGTTTTTGCGGTGGATAACAAATTCCCAATTTGTCCGCGCAACCTTGTGAGTAGGCCATTAATTTCAGACTGGTAAGCGCCGGGTCTTGACGGGTAAAAGGAATCTCAAGGGTGACGGATTTAAAATAGACCTCGACCATGCCCTCTTTACCTTCCGGCGTTAAACCGTGATGTTGTGTACCGGCAGGGAATTTGGCGCTGCCCAGTTCAATACCCGGGGTGAGGGATTCAAAACGGATCTTGCTGCGATACAGGTAATAATCCGGGGCAATCGTCCAGGTGGCGCGCAGGGTGGTGTCGTTGATAATCTTGGTCTCGACACGAAACGCGTCTTCCGCCATCAAAGGCTCATCGGCGGCGTGGGCCAATAAACTAAGCGTGCTAAACAACACCAACAAGGAACGTGATAATAAAGACTTAATCATGGGGGGTCACCGATTCTGTTATCCAATTTAAATATGGGGTAAAACCATTGACGATGGGCAGCGCGATCATCTCTGGAACGTCGTAAGTATGCAATTCCCGGACACAGTCTTGTACCTGCGTTAGGCATGACTCTATCGTTTTCACTAGCAAGATGACCTCGTTGTCGTCCTCTATCTTACCGTGCCAGCGATAGATTGACCTCACCCCCGGAATAATATTCACACAGGCGGCACAGTGCCGCTCAAGCAAGGCATGGGCAATTTGCTCAGCCAGTGCCATTGATGGGCAGGTGGTGACAACCAAACGGTAGTTCTGGGCGGGCTTTTCCATCGGCTAAAGATAGCAAGTCGCGGCAGACAACAACAGCGAGTGTTGCGCATTGCGCGGTGCCATTTCGGGAAATACTGCTCGCACTGTAGGTCAGCAACAGAAAATTCCCTTGGTTTCCCCAGTTGAAAAGCCCTGCTCTGAGCCTTATTGAACCGGTGCTGCTGGCCAGACTGTTGATATCCACACTTGACAGTCTGGTGACGAGGGCTATCATTAGCACTCGTCAATGGGGAGTGCTAAAACACCCTCACCGAAGTAACAGCAAGTTGTAACATATCTTATTGATTTCAATGGCCTAAATTAAGGAGGAAACGAATGAAAATTCGTCCTTTACATGATCGTGTGATAGTTCGTCGCTTAGAAGAAGAGCGTAAATCTGCTGGTGGTATCGTTATTCCTGATTCTGCTACTGAAAAACCCGTCCAAGGTGAAGTTATGGCGGTAGGCAAGGGTAAGATTCTGGAAAATGGCAATGTCCGTCCCATGGAACTGAAAAAGGGCGACAAAGTCCTGTTCGGTAAATTTTCCGGGACAGAAGTAAAACTCGAAGGCCAGGAAGTATTGGTTCTGCGTGAAGAAGACATCATGGGCGTGCTCGAATAACTTCGATGCCTGTTAAGCATATTGTTTAAGTACATCAATTAATCGCAAGAGGAATTCAATTATGGGTGCTAAAGAAGTCCGTTTTAGTGATGACGCACGCCGCCGCATGTTGGCTGGTGTGAATGTCCTGGCAAACGCCGTCAAAGTAACACTAGGTCCTAAAGGCCGTAACGTAGTGTTGGAAAAGAGTTTCGGTGCTCCAACCATTACCAAAGACGGTGTTTCGGTTGCCAAAGAAATCGAACTCAAAGATAAATTCGAAAACATGGGCGCACAGATGGTGAAGGAAGTTTCTTCGCAAACCTCTGACGTCGCCGGTGACGGTACCACGACTGCAACCGTATTGGCTCAATCGATCCTGGTTGAAGGCATGAAGGCCGTTGCTGCGGGCATGAATCCGATGGATCTCAAGCGCGGTATCGACAAAGCCGTGACCGCTTCCGTTGAAGAGCTGAAGAAATTATCCAAGCCCTGCTCGGATAATAAGGCTATTGCGCAAGTCGGTGCCATCTCCGCCAACTCCGACCATAACATCGGTGACATCATTGCCAAGGCAATGGAAAAGGTGGGTAAAGAAGGTGTAATCACCGTTGAAGAAGGTACCGGTCTGGATAACGAGCTGGATGTCGTTGAAGGTATGCAGTTTGATCGCGGTTACCTGTCACCGTATTTTGTTAACAATCAACAAAACATGAGCTGCGAGCTGGAAAGCCCGCTGATCCTGTTAAACGACAAGAAGATCTCCAATATCCGTGAAATGCTGCCGATCTTGGAAGCCGTTGCCAAATCCGGTAAACCGCTGTTGATTGTTTCTGAAGACGTTGAAGGCGAAGCCCTCGCCACCCTCGTGGTCAACAACATCCGTGGCATTGTTAAAGTTGTTGCCGTGAAAGCTCCCGGTTTCGGTGATCGCCGTAAAGCTATGCTGCAAGACATCGCCGTATTGACGGGTGCCACTGTGATCTCTGAAGAAGTCGGTCTGTCGTTAGAAAAGGCAACCATCAGTGATTTAGGTAGCGCCAAACGCATCATCGTCTCGAAAGAAGAAACTACGGTGATTGATGGCGCAGGTAAAAGTGCTGACATCGAAGCGCGCGTTAAGCAAGTGCGTGCCCAGATCGAAGAAACCTCATCTGACTACGATAAGGAAAAACTGCAAGAACGCGTGGCCAAATTGGCCGGTGGTGTTGCGGTAATCAAAGTCGGCGCGGCAACTGAAGTCGAAATGAAAGAAAAGAAGGCCCGCGTTGAAGATGCATTACACGCAACCCGTGCTGCGGTTGAAGAAGGCGTGGTTCCTGGTGGTGGTGTTGCGCTGATCCGTGCGATTCAGGCGATCAAGGGCCTCAAAGGCGACAATCACGATCAAGACATCGGTATCAACATTGCGCGTCGTGCGATGGAAGAACCCATGCGCATGATCGTCGAAAACGCCGGCGATGAGTCTTCAGTCGTGGTCAATAAGGTGATGGAAGGCAAAGGTTCATTTGGTTATAACGCTGCAACCGGTGAATACGGTGACATGATCGCCATGGGTATCCTGGATCCAACCAAGGTGACACGCACCGCGTTACAAAATGCCGCGTCTGTGGCAGGTTTGATGATCACCACCGAAGCCATGGTGGCGGACATTCCTGCTGACGATAAAGCGCATGCACACGGCCCAGGCGGCGGTGGCATGGGTGGTATGGACGGCATGATGTAAATTTTGTCGATAGTAGGTCGGCTTGCGGCCGACAGAAAAGCCCCGTCAGCGATGACGGGGCTTTTTTTTGGGCGGTGATTTACACGCTTAAATTTGGCAAGCTACATTTAAGTTGTAAGCTTAAGGACGGGCGATTATGCTTCCTGAATTTATAAAGGTTCCACCAATACGAAGCGTTGGGTCGTGCTTAAAATAGAAACTCATTCACCAGGGTAATAAATCTTTGCTGCCAGAATACATAAGAAAGACTCTCGCTATAGCAAAAGAACATCCTCTTCTTGGCGTGCTAACACTTTTTTATATTGCCACTGTACTATTTGGCGCATATCGGTTCTATTCACCCATTCCACAAGGTGATATGTGGAGTGGTTATTTAGATTTTTATATGAGCGCGCAGGATGGCGATAGTTCTGCATGGTGGGCGCAACATAATGAACATAGATCGATAGTCTCAAGGATTTTGTTTTATCTTGATCTTGAATATTTTTCAGGAATTTCCGCACTGCTTATTTTTTAAACGTCATATTGTTGATATTTGTGTGGGGTATGTTGCTTTTTAATACTTATGTGTTCGCTTATAAAAAAACGGACGATCATAGTTATTTTTACCTTGGGTGTTTGATTACGGTTTTTGCCTTTTCCTGGAAGCAGGATGAAAATATAACATGGGCATTTCAAAGCCAGTTTTGGTTTGCGTATCTGTTCCCGTTGCTTGCATTTTATTTTCTGGGGATATCAGCAAACAATACAAAAAATGAATTAATATTTTACGCGCTTGCATGCTTATTTGGAATTTTGTCGGCGGGTACCATGGCAAATGGAATATTGGCGTTACCGCTTCTGGCGGTAATGTCATTGACGTTAAACAAAGGCTGGCTACGCACAGTAAACCTGTGTGTTTTGTCATTGATAGTAGTTGGTTTGTATATTAGTCACTACCAACCGCCAGAACAGCACGGCTCAATTATTACTAATATTACTCAATTGCCACTGCAAACCGTTATTTTCTTTATTGAATACCTTGGATCACCGCTAAAAAATATCTATTTATCTTTCGTGTTGGGTATATTTCATCTTTACTTAATTTGGATGATATTAAAAAATATTTCACAATTCAAACATAATCCGATTTACCTGTCCGTAGTGGCGTTTATACTTTATTATCTGGCGACAGCGATGGTGGTTTCAGTGGGCAGGGTTGATTTGGGCATGAAAGCGGCGCTGGTTGGTAGATACACCACACCTTCAATCATATCACTGATGTTATCCGTCGCGGTATATTTATCTATTTATCTATTTATCTATTTATCTATTTATCTATTTATCTATTTATCTATTTATCCTAAACATTTTCGGTTTGTAAATATAAAAGTGATTACCACCATTGCGGTCATCATGTTGGGGACACAGGTTCGGACTATTGTCAAAAATGTAGACAAGATACATGATGTGGAATATATACAAGCACTGCAACTTGAGATTGGCACCTATTCTGAAGTGGGGTCGTCTGGTAAGGAGATATTCCAAGACATTGCCGATCGGGCGAGGTTAAGGGGGCTGTCAATATTTGGCATTGAGCCTTTTCGAAAAAAACGCGAGATGTTAGCGACAATAATAAATATATCGCAGTGCAGAAAAGTGGTGTACCGTGTTTCGGATCAAGCAGATGATCCTTTTCGGCGGGAATTTAAAACAATTAAAGTTTTACTTTCAGAAAAAATGCAGAAAGAAAAAATTTTATATGTTACCAATGAGGAAAATACAGTAATCGGTTTTGGTTTGCCCATCAAGGATAAAAAGCAGACAGCAAATCTGGCGCTAAAGAATTATAATTTTATTCCAGATGAACACACGTTTTTGTATACATGCAGGTGATGTTTAAAAGCATGAATTACGACATGGCGTCACAAAGTAAATTGCCGATCAGATTGATCACGGCACTCTGGTTTATGCTTCCCTTGAAAAACGGGACTTTATTTTCTGAAGAAGTGTTTTTTTCCTAAATGCCCATTTAAGAGTGGCGATTTCCACGCTGGGAAAAAAATCTCCTCGATTTTCAATTAGTGCTGTAATAACTCTTTCCGCTAAAAATGCCGGCGTTCTTCGATTGTATGCATCAAGTTCCTTGATTGCTTCACCATAAACTTCATATATCTTGAAAATAATCCCAAAAAGTACTTCACAAAATTTATCGTATAACGCTTTATCAGCAATAAACATATTACAGGAATACAGGTAATTAAGTGAATAGGTACTTTCCAGCATTTGCGGTGTAAGCGGTATTTCTTTGGACTTGGACAAATTATCTAATATTGATATGCCTAATACTCCATGGCATTCGATATATTGTTCTTTTAATGATCGATCAAGTTGTACTGGTTCCTGCACATACAAAACATTATCGGCAAATTCAATATCTGTGATAGTGTCATCCCAGAATCTTCGGTATTGGCTTGTTCCAACAATGTTATCCTTTGCATTTTTCCAAATCCAGTAGGTTGCGGTAAGGTCTCCCAGCGTCCAGTTTAGCTGTGAAATATTGTCGCCGACATCATCAAAAACAAATCCTCTTTTGGCGAGAGTACTTCTGTATTGATCAGAAATACCTGCCGCATTGCACATAATATTTCTTTGGTATTGTTGATGTTTTAGGGGTTCATGCCCAGGAAAACAGACACAATAAATAGTGACGCCATCTTTCATTGCTTATCCGGAATGCTTGGCCAGCGAAATAAATCTGTCTACCACGATTTCGATATAATTAATCATCTCATTAGAGATTGTGGGCGAGCAGCCGACAAAAAATACCCTGTCCATTACTTCGTTGGCTACGGGGTATTTCTTGAAATCGTCGATGCCACGGTAGGCGGGGTGCATTAAAATATTACCCGCGAAGTAATTTCTGGTCTGAATTTTGTTTTCTTCGAGGAATTTAACCAAGTTTCTTTTGTGTGACTTATCCTTGCATACCAGGGGAACTCCAAACCAACTCGTTTCTGCCTGGGGAAGTTCATTGAGGGTCCTCAGGCCATCTATACGCAAGAAAATTGAATCCAGCCGTTCTTTGTTACTTCGACGAATCTCATGAACCTCATCGAATTTTTTCAATTGAACAACGCCGACTGCGCCTTGCAGATCAGTTGGTTTTAAATTATATCCGATGTTCTCAAATAAATATTTATGATCGACGGTTTCATCATATCCCTCGATCCATTTATCGAATCTTTTGCCACAAACCCCGTTGGCAAGAAGGTTTTGCTTGCCCACACAATGACAACCTCGTCCCCACCAGGCGAAGCTTCTGGCCAGATCAATGATTTCCTGGACATTGGAGGAAACCATGCCGCCCTCAATCGTTGTTATGTGGTGCGCAGGATAGAAGGAACAGGATGAAGCAACGGCATAGTCGGTTAAATACTTACCCTTCCATTTGCTGCCGAGGCTGTCACAATTATCGGCGATGAGTTTTATCTTATTTTTAGTGCAGATATCAATGATTTTTTCCAGGTCATATGCATTGCCTAGAACCGGCGAGGAAAAAATAGCTTTGGTCTTCGGGCTGATTTTTCGCGCTACCTCATTTATATCCCAATTGAGATCATCCCAGTTAATGTCAACAAATACGGGCTTAAGGTTATTTTGAATAATTGGATTAATGGTGGTTGGGAAGCCGACGCAAGAGACAATAATCTCATCCCCATCAGACCAGTTAAAATATTTTTTTAGCGCCGCAATCAAAACGAGGTTGGCGGAGCTGCCGGAGTTGACCATCAACGAATGACCCAGGTTGAATTTTTTAGAAAAATTTTTCTCGAATCGATTTACCGACTCACCGGCAGACAGCCATTTTCCTTTTAGAATGCTGTGAAATACAGCTTCAATCTCCTGATCGTCCCAATAGGGGCCTGAATAATACACAGAATCCTTTTCCTGGTTAAATACTTTCTTGTTGGCCATAAAAGGGAATAAATTGGCGTCTTCCTCCCTGGCCTTGGCAATAAACTCAGTAATCAATTCTTTTAGTGACATAATAATTTTATTCCTTGTTCCAAAGGTATAGTTTCTTCAAACCCCAGATGCTTCAGTTTGCTGACGTTTAAAGAAAAATTTTTGACCTGTGCCAGCTTGTAAAATGCGGGGGCTTCTATCGGGGTTATATTGCTGTTGCTGCCGATATATTGTTTTGCCAACAGGATGATGTCATAAAATTTCTTTGGTTTTCCGCTGGCAATATTATAAATACTGTTTGTCTCGCCTTTTTCCATCACCAACATGATCGCGCTACAAATATCCTCGACATGCATATAATCCCTTAAGACATCCCCGCCATCATAAAGGCTTATCGTTTTATTTTCTTTCAATAAACCAATCAAGAATCCAAGTGCATTTTTCCTGCCGGTCGTCTCGTTGTCTTCCGTGCCATACACATTTGCCAGGCGTAAAATTCTATATTTGACATTGAAGGTCTCGCAGAAAGAAACCAGGAGCATCTCCGCCGCTCTTTTAGTGATGGAGTAAAACCCTCGTGGCGTACAATATCCTGTTTCACAGGCGTCAATGATATCATTGCCATAGACAAACCCGGTACTTATATAGTTAAAAACAATATCTTCGTCCTTGCAGGTCTCCAGTACCTCCATTAACACGGACAGGTTGATATCAATATCTATTTTCAGGCTTTCCAGGACGTTATAGTTACTGGTAGTACTAATGAAATAGAGAATTTCTTTGGATTCAGGCCTTCTTGCGTCTCTTTTTATTTTTACGACAGCATCCGGATATTTTCGGCAAAAAACACCACCAATGAAACCTGTGCCGCCATAAACGGATATTTTCATGTCTACTCTCAGTTAGAAACACATGTTATGCAAGTGACATCACTATCGGCAGGGTTAAGACTCCTGAATAATACATCCCGATCTATGTTCACCGTGACAATAGTATAAAAGAGATTTGCCTTGGGGCAGCTAAACCCTACTACTGTTCCAGAGTATCGGGTAAAGTTTAGCATAGGTATCATCCGTCCCACTATGCCCTCGAATTAAGGCCAATGCTACGCACAATTAATTTATCATACGGAACAACTATTATGCACAGGATGTGGGTGGTCTGTTTTACCAATCTTGCCTGGATATGTTTATAATGGATATCGCTTCCTACGCCTGTGATAATCGAACCATGAAGACCTCTGACATAACAATACTGGTAACCGGCGGCGCCGGCTTCATCGGCAGTAATTTTGTACACATGCTGGTGGCGCAAGGATACCGCGTTGTTAACCTTGACGCGTTGACCTATGCGGGCCACCGTGCCAGCTTGCAAGCATTGGAAAACAACCCGCGGCATGTGTTGGTCGAGGGGCGGATCGGTGATCGGGCCTTAGTCGACAGCTTGCTTGCCACGCATCGCCCGCAGTACGTGGTGAACTTTGCCGCCGAGAGTCATGTTGATCGGTCGATTGATGGTCCCGCCGCCTTTGTCCATACCAACGTGGTCGAGACCCAGGTTTTGCTGGACGGCTGCTTGGCGTATTGGAAAGGGTTGGGCGAAACAGCCCGT